>VXZK01000324.1 GCA_009845545.1 Candidatus Poribacteria bacterium | reverse complement strand
CGCACTGTCTATGAAACCGAAGCCCACGTCTTTAGGCGTTGGGTGCTATCACAATAGCAACTTGGGGTATAACAAAGCAAATAAAATCAAAGAAGGTAAACTACGAACGCCATCGTATATGACTAATTGCTATGCGTCAGGGAGTATTCTTATAGTGGTAGGACTTACGCGAATTGATGTCATTCCAACAAAGCCGCCAAGCTGTCATATACATCCTTAACACCGACAAGTTCAATGTCCTCATCAATATTTAATCCTTTACGGTTATATTCGGGAAAAATTGCTCGCCTGAAACCCAGTTTTGCGGCTTCCCGGATCCGCCTATCCACATGTGTGACAGGTCGAATTTCGCCGCCAAGCCCGACCTCGCCGATCATCACCGTTTGCCGATCTATAGGCATATCCCGATGACTCGAAGATATAGCCATCAGTACACCGAGGTCTATACCGGGTTCATCAATACGTAATCCGCCGGTAATGTTAACAAAAACATCAGAATCCCCAACGTCAATCCCTACGCGTTTATTGAGTACTGCGATGAGCAGCGCAATCCGGTGTCGGTCAACACCCGCTGCGGTATTGCGAGGATTTCCATAATTGGTAGGTACAACGAGTGCCTGTACCTCCATGAGTAACGGTCGTGTCCCTTCCATGCTTGAGACGACGACAGACCCTGAAACCTGTTCTTCCCTATCGCTCAAAAAAATCTCTGAAGGGTTCATGACATCCGCCAGCCCCGTACTGCGCATTTCAAATATTCCGATTTCGTTTGTTGAACCGAATCGGTTTTTGATGGCTCGGAGTACCCGGTAGATATGATGCCCTTCGCCTTCAAAATAGAGTACGGTATCGACCATGTGTTCCAAGACGCGGGGTCCAGCAATTGCTCCCTCCTTTGTCACATGCCCAACCAGAAATATGGGAATATTGCGGTGCTTTGCGCAAATTAGGAGATGTCCCGTGCACTCACGAATCTGCGTAACACTCCCCGGTGCAGATTGAATACTCGTCAAATAGACGGCTTGAATAGAATCGATGACGACGACCTTCGGTTTCTGTGCCTCAATATGTTTCTCAATCTGTTCCAAGTTATTTTCACACAGCACATAAAGGCTATCAGACTTGACCCCGAGTCGCGTTGCCCTGAGTTTTGTCTGACTCACAGATTCCTCGCCAGAGACATAAAGCACGTCTCCATAATTCTGGCTCAATGCGTTACTCGCCTGCAGCAACAGCGTAGATTTACCGATCCCTGGGTCTCCACCGATAAGAACAACAGCCCCTGGAACAATACCGCCACCGAGTACCCTATCAAACTCTGCCATTCCTGTTAAGTGGCGTTCCACCTCGCTTGCGGTAACCTGCGAGATCGGTTCAGGTTCCCGAGATGCCTGTCCGATCCCGCGCTGTCTTGATGGGGTAATGAGGGTTTCGACTTCTTCGGCGAAACTTTGCCAACTTTTACAACTCGGACACCGTCCGAGCGTCTTTGGCGTTGTATATCCACACTCTTGACAGACGAATCTACGTTTTTCTCGTGCCATCTTTAACACTACCCATTATTCTGGTCCTAACGTGAGTTTGATAAATGTTGGACTTATGTAGCGTCCAGTGTTCATTTACGTCATATACTGCACAAACTGGAAAGTTTGTGCTACAATTCACGCCTCTGTGATGCGAAAATAGAACTCACAACACATCCGAAATGATTAATCAAACTGGCGTGGTCCTAATAAAGTTTGAAGAACTTCGCTCTTGTGCCGTCGATCTTACCACTCTCTGTTAAAAAAACGGAAACCGGTTGTCCAACGCCGTTTACCTGTCAAATTCTCAGCACCAAGGAGGAGTTGTCCGTATCGGAAAAATCGCAGTGCGACTTCTGTGTTCAATTCTGGTTCACTACTTGTCAACCCGATTCCCTCAATACTGAGCCCTAAGCGTCGGGACCAGACCCACAAATCCACCCCTGCCCCGACCCTCGAACGCATGAAGCCTGCACGTGCCCTGAGATAGTCAGTTACATCGTGTGCATACTGAATTTCAAACCGAACTGTTTCGTCGCGAACCCCGACACCAATTCTGTAATGTGCCTTTGATTGGGGTGAGAGCGAAAACGCCAGTTCGTTGTAAAGTCGCTCCTCAAGACTTAAATAGCGGAGTTCATAATCCCATCCAAACTGTAGTGGCGATTCAAAACGTCCAATTTTCTCCTCGGTTCGTTGTGAGAGATCCGTCACCGCATTCATTGTCTTATTAAAATTTTGCAAAGTGCCTCGGACTTCTTGAAGAGGTTCCGGTGAATTAAGCAACTGTGCAAAAGTGCCTTCCCCGTCATTAAGTCTCGTAAGGAGGTTGCTGACATTCGCTTCTAAGGCATTGATTGCGTTGGTTGTCGCCTGTAAATTCTCTAAGATGGGTGTGATATTGGCTTCCCCGGTTTTAATAGCATCGCTGCTTTGTGAAGCCAACGAGGACACCTGATCAGATAAGGTGTTGAAGCCGGATCGGAAATCTTGTGCGATTCGGTGGAATTCTGTTGTCGTTGCGCGTACATCGGAAAAAATGGTGTTTAGTTTTGGTGAATTTTGGTTTAGCAATCTTAAGATTTCACGCGTAATATCACTCACTTGGCTACTGACCATGAGGGAATCGCCTTCCAACTGCGTAATAAGACTGTTAACCTTTAAAAGGGTTTGTTGAAAGCGTTTGTCGTTTGCTTGTGCGAGTTCTGTTAAAGTCTTGACAGTCTCTTCAGAATCGACGCTTAATTTCTCAATCGTTTTTCCGGTGAGTGCGATAACCCCGCGAATCTCTTCGATCGCGAGTTGAATTGCTTCTTGGTTCGCCTGGAGGACTTCATTGGCAGCAGTGGTAAGTTCAATTGCCTGTGTCATGCCCGCACTCGTCTGTTCAAGAAGTTCTAAGGCATTAACGGGGTCTTTTCCGACAATCGGGAGATTTGCGGGTTTTAGGGGCGGATTTCCGATGGGTCCATTGTCAAGTGCGATGTAAACCTCTCCGACGAACCCATTCATAGAAATTCTGGCACCACAGTCTTCCCGCAACCACTTAAACCCATTTTTGACTTTCGCCTTGATATGGACATCATTGGTATCAGGTCGGAGTTCAATGGCGGTTACCTTGCCAATTGAGACACCGGATAGGTAAACACCTGCTCCGACATAGAGCCCATTGACAGCCTGAAATTGGAAGGTCAGTTCATCGCCAGCAGTTGCCCATGGCCAATTCTCAGCATTTGTCAGAAGGATCGTCAGAAAAACGATTGCGACAAGGATCATTACACCGACTTTTACAGATGCAGTCCAGAAATTCATTAAGCTCTTCGGCGCAGATACATCGCCTTTTACGGCAGTGATCAAACGCCGTCCTTATAGTTATTGTTCAGGTGCGTTACACCTTGAAATCAGCACGCTTGGTATCTTGGCAAAACAACAGATGCTTCAGGCTTTAGTGTGGGGCAGTTCCGCTTCCCTTCCTAAGTATTCTTTCAAAATGGGATTTTCCATATTGAGGATCTGGTCTGGTGCCCCAAATAAGACAAACTGTTGTAAAATGGGATCGTCAATGTTGATAATTTCGTCAGGGGTCCCATAAGCGATCTGTTTACCATCATGAATCATAGCCATTCGGGTTGCGACACTAAAGGCACTGTGCATATCGTGTGTTACGACAACGGACGTGACTTGCAGCCGCTCGTGTAAATCTCGAATAAGTTGATTAATTTCGTTACAGGTAACCGGGTCAAGTCCAGTTGTCGGTTCATCGTACAAAACGACTTCTGGATTAAAAGCGAGTGCGCGGGCGAGTCCGACGCGTTTTCGCATGCCGCCGCTCAATTCAGCGGGTCGCAAGTCTTGAACGCCTTCCAAATCAACAAGTTCAAGTTTCTCATCAACGATCTTACGGATTTCCTGCTTGCTGTAATCTGTATGTTGATCAAGCATAAAAGCGACATTTTCAGCAACAGTCATTGAATCAAACAAGGCAGCAGACTGGAATAACATCCCAATTTTTTGGCGAAGGACATTTATCTTTTTCGCTTTCAGTTTTGAGATTTCTGTGCCATCAAACCAAATTTCACCGGAATCTGCGGGAATCAGTCCGGTGATAATTTTGAGCAGAATACTCTTACCGGACCCACTTCGCCCCATAATGACGAGGGTTTCCCCGCGTGGAATCTCAAGGTTTAATCCGTTTAAAAC
>VXZK01000310.1 GCA_009845545.1 Candidatus Poribacteria bacterium | reverse complement strand
GGAGAGACGCAGGCGTGAATTATATTTTAACCCAAAAAAAACGTAAATGCAAATTTTAATTTGACAAAAATTGCAGTAATAGTATAAAATATATCTAATTATTGCCACGATTGTATTACAAAAGACTCCGAAAAGCAGATATTTCCGGAAGTCAAAGGTGCCGAGTCGCAAAAACAAAAAAACGGATCAATAAGCCATATTCCATATCATAAACCGATGAAAAGTTCACTTTGCACAATGTGGCTTTGTAGACACCCTCGGTACTATTGTGAGAAATGTGAGAAACCAGAAAAGGTGGGAGATTTTAACAATATGAGAATTCGTAGGCGTCGCAAATATAACTCGCGACACTTCGCTGCCCTAATAAGTGTATTAACACTTGTTCTTTCTGTAATGCTGGTTATCTGCTGGCATCGTCCCGCGCATGCGCAAACAGTTTCCAGTACCGGTATGAAAACTGCCGCTATCCAGATCCGGGATGACCTCTCCATCGGGAACATCCGCAAGGATATCGCACGTCTGTCAAGTCTTGAGACGCGTGTGACAGGCTACCCGCAAGCCGCGAGCGGCAGCAAATACATCTTTGACCGATTCGTCGAAATCGGTTTGCAAAACGTGGAGAGTCGTGAATTTCCTGTCACTGTACCGATTGATCACGGTGATAGTGTTATTGAGGTGCTCTCGCCTGACGCTACTGTTCTACATACCTTTAAACTCACACCACTCTGGCCCAACCTTGTCCGTACTTCACTATTAGCAGATGGAATTAAACATACCGTGTTGGCAGGCGAAACGCTGCAAGACATCGCCGAAAGCTACCAAGTTGACGAAGCGGCGATCCTCGCTGAAAGCCGAAACGAATTTTTGGCGAACCCTGTTGTTCAAGGGAGTACCGTGTTTATTCCGACGGGCGGTTTATCCGGGCCCCTCCTTTACGGCGACGATGCTGAACTCGCCGATTTTAACGGCACTAATATCGGCGGATTCTGGTATGAACTCCAAGATGGGGATACCCTCACAACGCTCGCTCGACGCTATCGAATTACTGAAGCCAGTATTACTGATGATATACTCAATGAACATCTACAAAAAGCGTCCGACGGCATTGATAACGATGAGGATGGTACTATTGATGAATACGGTGAGATCCCACTCCTCTCTGAAATTCGGGGATGGGCTACTGATGGTATTGACAATGATGCCGACGGTTGGACAGATGAAATCCCTGGCGATGCTACTGATGGCATTGATAACAACAACGACGGGCAAATTGATGAGTCCGGTGAGTTTGTCGCTGCCAGCGAATCAAATGTCTTTATCCCGAAAGGTGCTATTGTACTCCTTGACTTTAATTCCAGCACCCGATACATCAACGCCGCAATGCTTGGCGGCACCGCTGTTATCTTCATCCAACCTGAAACAACCATTCGCGGAGAAGCAGAAAATAAATTTGGCACCGTCCCCGCCAACATACCGCGATTTTGGATATCTAAAGAAGATGCCGATGTTCTCACAAATGTGCTTGAAGAACAGCACGCACAAGGGAATCAGGTGAATGTCCAGGTCAGAGGTAAAATGACGTGGGAACGCCGCGTCGGGCAGAATATACGCGGATTTTTGGAAGGTGGAGACCCCACACTGCGCGATGAACTCGTCGTTATCACCGCTTATTACGATTCCATGTCTGTAGTGCCAGCGATGGCACCTGGTGCCGATCCGACGTGCGGCATCGCAACCCTCATGGAACTCGCACGCCTCTTTAGTCAGACACAGTATCGTCCAGGTTACTCCGTCCTGTTTGTCGCAGTTGACGGACATTTCCAAGGCCTGGCGGGCATGCGTGCCTTCATGGAAGGTGTCGGGCAGGATATTGTCGGAGCCGCGACAGACTCACCCGGGACACCGACAATGCACGGGCTCCGCCGTGGACTCTCTACGGACATCATCGAATTTGAAGAATTAGGCAGAAGACTCCTACTTTCTATTGACCGGAGTGTACTTGTCGATCTCCCCGCCGATTTTTTCCACGGGATACACAACGTAAAAGAAGACCTGGAATCGCTGGGGACAACGCTTGACGGTTTGGCAAAAACGCGTTCTGAGATTGAAAACCTCACGAATCAACAGCGGGACTTCTCAGAGCGACAGAAGAAGCAGGCAGATCGGAACCGAAAACGTGAAAAACAAGATTTTACCGGTGAGGAGAAGAGCCGGTTGTTAGCAAATCTGGCACGTTCTAAGAAAGAGGCTTTACAAACAACGCACTTCCTCCGAGACATTGTTAAAAGGTTAGCTGAAGTCCGCACCGAAGCACTTCGCACGAGCCGTGAAGCCCAGCACGAATTAATTGTCGACTTGGCACTGCCGATCGCCCGACTCGATGTATGGGCGGTGGATAAACTCATTCGCGCTGTAGAAACAGGTGATATCGACGAATACGCTAAGCATCCGAATGACGCATATCTTCTGCCGGTACAACAGGGTTCCGACTGGCGTATACCAGTCCCTGAAGATCTCCCCGAAGAACTCGTGCCTGATATTGAAACGCTTAACAAAGTTCTCGCAAACTGGGAGATGAGCGACAAACGTAAGTTTGCCCTGATGTGGACCCCTGAAAAGGTACTCGACCGGCATCTCGATTTACATTCACTCAATAAAGTGAAAGACGCACGCAGCGTTTTGCGCAATGCCACCGACACCCAAGCAGTGGCAATCCAAAGCGAAACTGAATTACTTGAGAAGGTGCTTTCACAAATCCCTGACAGCCAACCCGTTGAAGATGGAATTAAGACAAGCATTCGCGAACTCAAGGAAACAGTTTTGCCGCAAGAACCCAGCAAATTGATTTATGGAGGGGAGTACTTATCGAAAGCCGGTGTAGAACGACTCAACACTATTGATACCCAACTCCGACAACGCTTAGCCGAATCCGAAGACACTGTGGATACCGGTATACTAACAGCGGATCTGCTCAAGGACAAACAGGGTATCTTTGAAATAGCGCTTCGGAACGCCCGGTTGGAGCGCACACGTATTGAAAACTTACTCGCAACTGCAGGCACACTCGGACGCGAATATTTGGCTGAAGAACGCCTCATTTTGGAACACTATCTCTCAAACGATGAGATAGACCGGGCATTGAAACTCCGTTTACGCATCGCATCATATATTAATGAGACCGAACTCTTAGCAACTGTTAAAAAACGAGCAGATACTGACATTGTAGCACTCGAAAATCTTATCGAGCGTCTTCCGACATTGTATACAGATTTCGATGAAGAGACGAAGACCCTCCTACGGGATAACATGCTAACGCTCCGAAATGCACGTTTCCGCAACATCCAGAGTCGCGTTGAAAAGATGTTGCGGATTGATACAAGTGAGTACAATCGGAAACTCGGGCAGATTGAAGCCGCTATCGCCCTCCAAGACCTGTTCAACCGCTATTATACCTCACTCTATATTAGTATCGATCTCTCCTCTCAATCCGATCAGTTCGGCGTATTCAATAAAGGATGGTTCTACGACCAAGAACCCGAATTTGTGCTGCGGCGTGAATTTGCCAGTATCGGTAATAAACTCGCTACCTACGCACAAGATGCTGATTTCGGTGTCCGTATCCGAAAACTTTGGCAGTGGACAGATGACCAGATCCGACAAGCGGTTATGGCACGCCAATGGACGGTCGCAAATGGGATTTCCGATAAAACCGCACTCGAAGGAAAAACCCTCGAAACGCTACTCAGCTCCCACTTCAACAAACTCACTGGACTCAGCGGTGTGAGCCGATTGATGAAGATGCAGTTTGAACAGTGGCGCAACCAAGGCGAACCTTCTGAGGATATGCTTAAGGATATGGATTATATCCGAAAAGAGGTTGAGCGCTTCATCCGAAACGATGTACGCACCGCAAAGAAAAATCGGAAAAACAGTATTCGGACACGTGAGCAGCTCGACACGATGCTCCGACTCCGGCACGAGGATCCTGATACCTTCTCCGAAGATGAGATTGAGGACATCAAAACCCTCATTTCAATCGCTGGACTCGGCGGACAATCCAACTTCGTCAACGCTATATCCGCAAGCGGTGGAAAGACATGGAAAACATACATCCCCGGTAAAATCGCCTTTGACAGTGAGGTCGCAACCCTTGTCGGGAAAACCGGAATCGCTTTCGCAACGATTGAAGACGCACGCGTCTTAACTGATACCCCACTCGACACAATTGATCGCGTCGATTTGCGCGAAGGCGGTAATCTCCATCAGCAAGCACAGACATTGGCTTCACTCCTCATTCAAGCACTCCGAGATGAAGAGATGCCTACCGCCGCTCGCGTCGGCAATTTCTACTGCAACCTCTTCGGGGATGTCGTCGAATTTGATGCACGTGAGTCCGCACTTCCCAATAAACCGGTCCCTTATCCTATCTTGACACTTCGCAGAAAACATAAAACCATGATGGGCGTACGCGGCGACCTGTTCGTCATGGGCGATAACAAAGGCAACTTTGAAGTGGCTGGTTTAGCTATGGAAGGAAGAGCCACACGCCGACTCGGGGGCGCACAAGAGGTCGAAGCATACATTCTTGACAAGGATTCAGGCGACATCGTCTTCGCACCCGATTTGGGGAACTATGGTGCAAAACTTCTCCCAAATAAAGTACCTATTAATACCCGGAGACGGGGGTGCCGTGTCGTAACATTCCCTTGTGTTTCCACTACCATCTATGATTTGGTCGACCAGCGGTACCTCCGAACCTTGCGCGAACTCGAAATTTATGACGCACTCACCGATAGCGCACCGGAGAAATATGGAATGTCCAAACCCTGGCAACAGGAAGGGGTCTCCGCAGCTGAACCGATCGCCCTCGTCTACAGCGAACCGAACACCCGTATTAAAATCGGAATGGCTTACGGGCAGATCGGGAAACGACTCCTACTCATCAAAGCCACGAAAAGTGGTATGAAGAACCCCACGCTTTACACGGGCGAAGGGTTTGTCGTCCGTGAAAATGGACGTATCCGTCTTACACCCTACGTCGTTGTTCGAGATATGTGGTGGCTTGATGAGAACCGATCACGACTCTATAAACGTTTCGGTATCTCCAGCGACCGGCTCGACAAACTACATCAATTCGCCAATGAATACCTCGCACGTGCCGAGACTGAGTTACTCCAAAGCGACTATCAACAGGCACTCAAACTCGCACGCGCCGCATGGGGATATGAATCGCGCGCATACCCTGATGTCAAACAGACCGGTAACGATGTCGTCAACGGTGTGATGTTCTATCTCGCATTGTTGATGCCGTTCGCCTATTTTATGGAACGGCTCATCTTCGGTTTCCCAAATATCCATAAACAAATTCTTGGATCGTTCGGGATCTTTTTACTTGTGTTCTTCTTCTTAAGCCAAGTTCACCCTGCCTTCCAGATCACGACGACACCTGTGATTATTCTAATAGCCTTCGTTGTGCTCGCGTTGACGGTTATTGTCATCAGCATCATCGTCCGAAAATTTGAGGAGCAACTTGAGAAAATTCGGCAAGAGGGCAGTAAGGTCTACAAGGCTGATGTCGGGCGATTGAGTGCAAGTGCTGCAGCGTTTAGTTTAGGGATTTCCAATATGCGGAAACGCAAAGGACGGACGATCCTGACATGTTGCACGTTGGTCATTCTTACCTTTACTGTTATCTCGTTTACCTCTGTCCGGACGTTTATGCATCCGAATAGAACGAGTCTTCCACAGGTGACGCCGCGCTATACTGGACTCCTTATCCGCGACCAATACTGGCGTCCGCTTGAGGAACCAGTGTTAACTTCCGTGCGGAACGACATGCAGAAGACACAGATCACACTCCCCGCTTTGGAACGGCTCCTCGAACGGAAAAATGAAATCCTCGCCAAACAGGGACAACAACCGGTTGATGTGGCAGAAGCGATCGCCGCTTTAGAGCAGAACGGTTTCATTGAACAGGTAGACGAAGAATCTATCGTGACTGTCCGAAACGTCGTCGCACCCCGCGCATGGTATCAATCCTCAGGAACTGGGGATCAGTCGTTTGTGCAGCTGACACGTACACCAAACACCGCAGATCCATCGCCTCCGACGCATCAACTCACGGGTGAAGCATTGACCTTCGCTGCAAACATGCTCGTCGGAATGAATGAGTCAGAGCCCGCGGTCAGTGGTATTAATAGATACCTGCAATATGGAAAGTGGTTTGATCCCGCTGATGCCAGCGAATGGCCCACAGAGTGGCCCTATGCGATTGTCCTCCCGAAAGGGATGGCAGAATTGCTGAAAATCACCGAAAGCGATATGGGCAAGGCGACTGTCTCTGTATACGGCGCAGACTTTACTGTCGTCGGTGTACTCGGCATCGGGTTCAAAGACCTCACAGATAACGACGGCGAAGAACTTACACCCGTCGATTATCAATTAATGCAACAGCAACGCAGCCGCGGTGCTACAGGCGATGAGACGCTTGAGGGTGAATTGCAAAAATATCTCCACCTCACGCCAGACAGCATCGCTATTCTGCCTTATGAGGTCGTCATGAACCAAGGCGGCACGCTCCGCAGCGTCGCTGTTAACATGGAACCGAGAGAAGATGATCCGAAACTGCTCGGAGCGATTGATAAGTTGGACCTCATCATGGCACCGCTCATGAACCGGATCGCACTTGACTTTTTCGTCGGACGCGATAAAGACACATATCTCTATAGCAGTATCGGGATGACGAGTTTCAGTGGAATGGGCAACCTATTCGTGCCGATTTTGATTGCCGCACTCATTGTACTCAACACGATGCTTGGCGCAGTCTATGAACGCGTCCGGGAGATCGGTATTTACAGTTCTGTCGGTCTCGCACCTGTACATATCGCTTTCCTCTTCCTTGCTGAAGCATGTGTGTATGCTATCGTCGGAGCCGTATTAGGCTACCTCATGGGACAAGCCATCGCGACAACACTTGTACATTTCGGATGGCTCGCGGGGTTGACCCTCAACTATTCATCGATGTCAACCGTTGTCGCAACGATTATCGTCATGATTGTAGTACTGCTGAGTACCCTGTATCCAGCAATTAAAGCCTCACGGATGGCTGTCCCCGATATTGAACGTAAATGGAAACTCCCGGAACCCGAAGGCGATGTATGGCACTTCAATCTGCCTTTCACGGTGCTTGAAGAAGAAGCACTCGGTTTGAACGTCTTTATGCGCGACTATTTTGAGGCGCACGCCGATGAATCCGCAAGCGATTTCTACACCGACCAAGTTGCATTCAGTGAAACGGGAGAGGACTCATACCAAATCGGAATGATGGTCTGGTTGGCACCCTATGACTTGGGCGTGAGCCAATCAATTCAATTCGTTACATCTCCAGTCGGTGGCGAAGAGGAAGACCTCTTCAAAATCACATTGGATGTACATCGAGAGAGTGGCGAGATCGCTTCTTGGAAACGCGTCAACAGACGGTTCCTCAACCTCCTACGGAAGCAGCTCCTCATCTGGCGGACCTTCAGTGTCGATATCCGTTCCGAATTCCATGAACGCGGTAGAACTGAAGGCACGGATGCATCAGCAGAGGAAGCCTCACAAATGGATGCAGTTCCGACACCAGCGGATTAAAAAAAGCGGTTAGTCGTCAAACAATCAGGACTCAGGCTTAAGAGGGCTAAGCGAATTCTAAAGCCTCTCAGGGCTGACGGTTGAAAGTTTCCGATGGCTGATTGCCAATTAAAAAGGACAGAAAATGTGGAAAAAATAGCAAGTTTCATTATTATCCTGGGCACCTTCTTGTGGCTGTTTAGTATTATCGTCTTTGAAGGGCGTTGGCAATGGCAAATGTTCTCGGCACTTGTGCTGATACTGGGTATCTTCTGCGCGCATTTCTGGGAAGAATTACGAGACACAGGCAACTCTGAAGAGGGAGACGAAGGGTAAGGATTAGTTGTCGGTCATCAGTTATCGGTTGTCAGGAAGGAAAATTTCTTACCGATAACTGATAACTAATGGAAGGAGAATATTCAATTTGGCGAGAGAAAGAGTAACACAAGCAGATGAGTGGCAAGCTTGGGCACAGCGATACGACATTGAAGGCGGAATCCGTACCTTTGAGTCGGGGCTAACGGTTAAAGTGTTCGTCGGAGCACTTTTCGTTGGCCTGTTGATGATGCCAGGCTCCATCTATCTCAGTTATGTATCCGGCGAATCCGGGGCAGGTGCAGCACCTTGGGTCGCGGTAATTCTGTTCACTGAACTCGCGCGGCGTTCCTTTACGACTGCCCGGCGACAGGAACTCTATATGCTCCTCGGGTTAACCGGCGCAGCCGTCGGAAGCGGGATGCAGTACCGGAGCTTTATCTGGTACGCCTACTTTATTAATACCCCGCAGGCAGCTTCCTATGAAATTGCTGACAAAATACCAGAGTGGGTCGTACCAGCAGGTGATTCTGTCGGGGTCCTTACGCGGAGCCTGTTACATCCAGACTGGCTCCTACCGATTGGGATCTACCTTGCAGGAAAACTCCTCGGAACTTTGCGATCTGTTAGTGCACAGTACATCTTGTTCCGCCTCACGGCGGACCTTGAACGCCTCCCATATCCAATGGCGCCCATTACCGCACAGGGAGCAACCGCACTCGCAGAAACCACAGGAAAAGAAGAGACTTGGCGATGGCGGGTCTTTTCTATCGGCTCTATGGCAGGACTCATCTGGGGGTTCCTCTATATCGGGGTGCCTTCGCTCACCGGGGTCATGATGAGCCAGCCAATTCAGATCTTAAAAATCCCGTGGATAGATTTTACGCAGAGTATTGAAGGCTTCGCACCAACAGGCGTGTTCGCCTTCCGAACCGATTTCGGACAGATGCTCTTTGGATTCGTGCTGCCATTCCCGATCGTGATGACCGAGTTTATTGCTGCAATGGCAACGCAATTCGTCTTGAACCCACAAATTCTCTACCGATTTGAGATACTCCACCAGTGGAAACCTGGTTTGGATGTCCGTGGGGTCGGTCTGTTCAATGGCCTGGATTTCTGGATGAGTTGCGGCATGGGAAAATCTTTTAGCTTCGCAGTTGTGGGGATGGCGGCTTCGGTGCCGATGCTCTTTAAAATGGGGAGATCCAAGAAAACTGCTGGCGAACGCGGCGTCTTCGCTCCACCGCCAAACCGCGGTGATTTCCCAATATGGTTGATGGGATTGTTGTGGTTCGTCGGGATGGGTGGATTTGTTTGGCTCATCCATTGGATGGTACCGAATTTCCCGCTGAGCTTCCTGTTAGGTTTTGCATTCCTGTATACACCGCTCAACTCGTATATCACCGCACGGACCTTCGGGGTCTTGGGACGCGACCTATTTGATATACCGTATCTACACGAAATTACCTTTATCTTAAGTCGGTACGAGGAAGTCGATATCTGGTTCGCACCACTACCAGACGAAGATTACGGACGCGGCACACAGAGCTGGCGAGTCCTTGAATTGACAGGGACAACCTTCACTTCAAATCTTGCTGGCACACTACTGATTATGCCGATCCTGATTGTCAGTGGGATTGTGGTGATGCACTTTATCTGGAAGATCGCCCCGATCCCGAGCGCGCAGTATCCGTATGCACAGATGATGTGGCCGATTAATGCGACAAACGAGTGTCTCTGGAAGACATCCCTGCGGGATGGAAATAGCGAGATGCTCCAAGCCATTCGCGGCGATTATGTCGCCGCTGGGTTTACCGGAAGTCTTGCCATCTACGGGATGTTGTGGGTCTTCAAACTACCCTCAATGTGGTTCTACGGCATTGTCGGAGGGATCGGGGCTGATCCAGGCAGCATGATCGCACGACTCCTCGGGGCAGTTATCGGGCGATTCTACATGATCAAACGATTTGGCATGAGACGTTGGTATATGTTCAACCCAGTGCTCGCAGCTGGATTCGCGTGTGGGGTCGGCCTCATCGGCATGGGCACCGTGGCGATTGCGCTCGTCTCTAAAGCCGTTATTGTCAAACCGTTTTAATAGGTGTCAGTACGGATTTTTTTTCAAAAAATCCTTTCAGTTATCGGTTTTCAGAAAGAGGCATTCCTCTCGTCAGAAATCTCCTTAACTGACAACTGACAACTGACAACTGATGACTATATAAACATGAACTGGACTGTTTTTGGTTGGGCAGGTATAGAACTCGAAGTACCCACGACATGGGAACTTAGCGGACTCAGCGGAGATCAGAAAACTGGGTACCTCCGACTTGATGACGGAGATATGCCTCGCCTTGAACTCAAATGGGCGCATACGCGACGTAAAAAGCCGGATCTTCATGCGACACTTGACGAGTACTTCAAGTTGATTCGCAAGACTTACAAAAGAAGAGGCACCGAACTCTCTTTCCGCCGGAACGTTGACCTTGTTAAAGAAGAAGGATTCTTTGAAGGGCGCACGGTCCTCGGTTTCAGTTGGAAGGGTGAGATTCGTGCGAACGGCTTGATTTTCCATGCCGGAAAACGGATCACAATTGTACAGGTGATGGGACGGCTCAAAGAGAACTGGCGACCTACAGTACTCCGAATTTTCCAATCAATTGTAGACCGTAGTGACGCACTGCTAACGTTGTGGAGTGCTTACGGTCTTAAGTTAGGTGTACCGAAAGAATATAGGTTGGAACGTCAGAAACTGCTCAGCGGTTACCTGCTGTTTGCGTTTGGGGCAAAACCTGCACGTTTTCAGACACCTATAAAGATTGCGAAATTGGTAGCGAACCGCCTACGAATAACGAACGGTCCTGTCGAAAACATAGATTTTTCGCCACCCGACAAAGGGCGGTTGAGCGTTGAACGATACGGACCGGCTGAGGTGCTCCTCGGCGACTATGAAAATGATCCGAACCCACTCGAAGCATGGTTTCGCACAAAATACGCAAAAGCGATTCGCGGCTACGGGTTTGAGGTGACATCGCATACGGATTCGGAAGATGAACGCCTGACACTGATTGGAGAACAGACACGGCTCTACGACGGTGTACCCTTCAGTCCTGTATTGGTACTTGATAAGCTTTCCAAACGGACAGCACTTGTGTTTCACCTCTGGCACTGCAATCAGTCCAATCGTATCTATGTCATCCAGTCCATCGGGAGCAACAATGCCCACCCGACTGTCCAAAAAGTCGCTGAAAGTATTGAATGCCATTAATAGTTTTCAGTTATCGGTTATCAGTTTTCAGTTAAAGAAGTTCGTAAAGTCCGGTAAGTTGAGAAATCTGTAAAGTTGATAACTTCACAACTTTAGCACACTTTAGCACACTTTCTAATATTGATAACTCTCACTGCGAGGCAAACTATTCTGCTGACGGCTGACAGCCGAAAGCCGAGAACCAATATGCTAAACAGACTTCTTTATACCCTCAAACTCAAAAAACGTCCCGACATGGACCGGACACGGGTCATGAAGGCGTTCCCTGTGCGGAATCAGCTGATCACTTGGGAGATAGACGACAAAGGCGAAGCCGCGCTCGTCATTCCACAGAAAGAAACACTCTGGATCCGACTCGTCAGTAAATTCTTCATGCTCCCCGGAAAAAGAGTGATTGTCCTTGATTCTATCGGCACTTACGTATGGCGGATGTGCGACGGCAAGCATACCATTTCGCAGATTATCAGTGGTGTCCAAAAGCAGTACCAATTGACGCGCAAAGAGGCAGAAACCTCGCTCTTTACGTTTATGCAGCAGCTCGGCAAACGCAACTTCATACAGTTCGCTATCCCGCAACAGAACGCCACCGCAGCAACCCTCGAACCCGAACCCGCAAAATCGGGGCTTCTTGGATTCCTACAGAGACGATAAAGGAGTAGTTGTCAGTTACCGTGCCTCGCAGTGAGAGCAGTTTTCAGTTAAAGAAGTTCATAAAGTTCGTAAAGTCTGTAAAGTGAGCTAAAATTCTAAGAGGATTTCTCTCAACTTTCAAACTTACTGGAAGAAACACCCAAGCAAAACACTTTAGAACACTTGCAAACTTTCTTACCTTTAGCACACTTTCTAACATTGACAACTCTCACTGTAAGACAAACTGACGACCAATCAGGAGAAAAAAATGAATGAACAAATAGGTGATGTTGGCGCAGCTTTCGCCGAAACACCCGAACGTTTCGAGCGTCTCATTCCCAAGGAAAACACAGTCCGCGTCCGAAACCTCATCAAACGTTATGAGATGGGGACGCAGACCGTCGATGCACTCCGTGGTGTCAATTTCCAAATCCAGCGCGGTGAATACATCTCAATCATGGGACCCTCCGGCTCCGGAAAATCAACGCTCTTCAACATGATTGGCGGACTCGACAAACCCACTGAAGGCAGAGTCTACATTGATGAGGTGGACATCGCACAACTCGATGCCTACGAACTCGCATGGCTCCGCTGCCGAAAAATCGGTTACATTTTTCAATCGTTTAACCTCATCCCTGTTATGACAGCACTCGAAAATGTCTCACTCCCGATGATTTTCGCCGGTATGAGTGCTGATGAAAGTAGAGAGAAAGGCGTTGACCTCCTCTCACTTGTTGGACTCGGTGACCGCGTACAGCACAAGCCGTTAGAACTCTCCGGTGGACAGCAGCAGCGCGTCGCTATCGCACGCTCCCTCGCAAACGATCCCGCGATTGTCCTCGCCGATGAACCGACCGGAAACCTTGATACCAAAACAGGGTTAGAGATTATCGCCCTACTCCGTCGCCTTAACGCTGAAAACGGCGTGACGATTATCACAGCGACCCACGACCACAAGATGTTAGATGTCTCCGACCGTATCTTTCACATGGCGGATGGCAAAGTCGACAAAATTGAGTCCCGCGATGAGATTGACCTCCACGTCGGTAAATTAGATGGTGAGGAAGTAGGATAAAGAGTTATCGGTTATCCGTTATCATGCTTCGCAGTGAGAACAGTTGTCAGTAAGAAAGTTGTGAAGTGTGCTAAAGTTGAGAAGTTGAGAACTTTACGGACTTCCCTAACTTTAGAACACTTTATAGACTTCTTTAACTGAAAACCCATAACTGATGACTGACAACTATAAAAAATGACTATCTACAAACGCTTAGGCATCCGCACAGTGATTAACGGCAACGCAACGCTCACTCGACTCGGCGGCTCCATTATACCGCCTGAAGTCGTTGCCGCGATGGCTGATGCTTCTAAGCACTTCGTAGACATCATCGAACTCCAAAAACGGGTCGGCGAAGAAATCGCGAAGCTCACCCACAACGAAGCAGCGTATGTTTCTTGTGGTGCCGCCGCTGCCTTGACGCTCAGCACCGCCGCGTGTATCACTGGACTTGATGCTGCCAAGCGTGAAAAATTACCGCTCTCTCTCCCCCCCGGTAGGTGCGGTTTCCAACCGCACACAATGAAAAACGAAGTCATTGTCCATCGCCACGGTCGCGTCGGATACGACTTTGCCGTACGCCAAGTCGGTGTCACATTCGTAGAGATCGGCGACGAGAACGGAACAACGCCCACCGAATTGGAAAACGCTATCACCGAAAAAACCGCCGCCATCTTTTACTTCGCCAACCCCGGTAGAGAACACCTCTGGGTGTCCTATGAGGAAGCCATCGCAATTGCCAAAAGGCACAATGTTCCCCTTATCGTTGATGCGGCAGCGCAGTTACCACCACCAGAGAACTTATGGCGTTTCACGCAAATGGGAGCCGATTTAGCACTTTTCAGCGGCGGAAAAGGGTTGTGCGGTCCCCAGAGTAGTGGATTAATCGTCGGAAAAAAATCTATCATTGAGGCGATTGCTTTCAACGGACCGCCACACCCGTTTATCGGTAGAGGGATGAAGGTAGGTAAAGAGGAGATGGTCGGGCTACTTGCCGCTGTGGAATGGTATCTGAATCATGACCACGAAGAATTACAGCAATCTTACGAGGATCAGGTTACCTACTATGACGAAGTGTTCGCGGACACGCAGGGCGTAACAGTCCATCGTAGTTTCCCCTCCGAAGCCGGGCAACCGATGCCGCGCACCGAAATCCGATTCGACGAGGAACGCCTCGGCATCACACGAAACGAGATCCTACACCAACTACAAACTGGCGAACCCTCCATTGACATCGCAGGCGCAGGCGCGAACGGTGTGCTTATCAATGGACAGACCCTGATGCCCGGAGAAGTAGAAATCATCGCGCAAAGACTAAAGGAAATCTTAGGAACATAAATGAAACTTAACAACGGTATTCGCCTAACATGGCTCGGACACTCCACTTTCAAAATCGAAGTAGATGGACAGACACTCCTCATTGACCCATGGGTGACGAACAACCCCGTCTGTCCCGATGCACTCAAAACCTTTGACGCGCTTGACGTAATCCTCATAACGCACGGACACGCCGACCACATCGGCGATGCGGTGCCACTCGCGAAAAAACATTCGCCGACAGTCATATCTATCGTCGAAATCGCGGTGTGGCTCGGTAAGCAAGGCGTTGACAACGCCATCGGGATGAACAAGGGTGGCACTGTTACCGTCGGTGGTATAAAAGCGACAATGGTTTCAGCAAACCACAGCAGCAGCTTCACAGAGGAAGACGGCACAACGGTCTATCTGGGTGAACCGGCAGGTTATGTGATTGAGTTTGCTAACGGCTACAAAATCTACCACGCTGGGGATACAAATGTTTTCGGAGATATGCGGATTATCGGTGAAATCTACCAACCCGATCTGGCACTTCTCCCTATCGGAGACCACTTCACAATGGGACCCCGTGAAGCTGCCTACGCCGCACAGTTGCTCAACGTGCCAGCAATCCTCCCCATCCATTACGGCACCTTCCCACTCCTAACAGGAACACCGGAAAAACTCCGCCAATTGACTGCTTCTCAGAATGTGGAAATTATCACGTTAAAAGTCGGTGAGACATTAGATTAACCCAAGTTGCTACTAACGAATTTTGGATATTTCAATAGGGATTTTCATCCACTTTTTTCACCCCAGAGGGGTGATATGTCTATAGAAATGGATACGCCCAAATGACTGCACTCCAGCGGAGTGCTATGTCTATAAGTAGGTGGCAATTTGCGTTAGATTAAGGGATTGTTCAGGCAAAATCACGTTTCCGCCCTATTGTTGGGGCAAGTCGGTGTACTCGTACACAGGTGTTACAATAGTACGAATAGGGCGGCATTAGCATTAGGGCAAGAGGTATCCATCTTGTAGAGATATATTCACTTCTAAAAAGATTACTGGTTTTTCGTCATTTTGCCACACAACGTCATTCCCGATGTCATTCGGCTGGTAGGGACTGCCTCAAGCGAGGCAGATGCAATTTCCTACCTAATGACGTTCTGATAATTGTACAATTTTTGTAAAAAATGTCAAATCCCTATGTCCGAAACTACTAATTGCATTTTATAGTAAAGCCCATAATTATTTAGACGCGCGGTTGACCGTAGGGGCTGGGTTACCCAGCCCCTACGAGTGGGTAACGTTATCGTGGATTGTCAACTTATTTTCGTGCTTTACTATATTTTGTAGCCAGACTGTTAGTTTGTGCCCTACGGTGTCACATAGGCAAAGCGAGATAGTTTCTAAAACTCTCTTTCCTCCTCAATCTTCGCGTGTTCAATGTCCTGCTCCAACTCCTGGATATACTCATCAAGCCATCGTTTGACATTCTTGTTTTCTTCGTCCGCTTTAATCTGAAGCAGCTTCTCTCGTTTTTCATCTAAGTGCAAACTACGCTCTCCCCAGTACGCTTCTGTTGAATAATTCGCTTTTAGATTTCTGCGAACATCTTCTCGGTCCCCGTAACGAACAAGGAATATACGTACGAGAGAATTCTGCCACTCCTCTGCTGAAAGGGTTTTGGGAACGAGTCTATAAGCGAAATACCATGCTCGATTTTCTACATCTTTATCAATCCATTTCCAAATTTTTTCAGGTGGAATGAAAGTTAACGCACCTTTTTGATCTGCTGTTGAGAAAGAATTTTTGGAATCCCCTTCTTTAAGCCACTTTTCCAAGAAAAAGTCACGTTCTTCTAAGCGTTTGCTAACATGTTTCCACACCTGTTCAGGATACAATTTCGTTAATTCAGTTAGCACAGAACTTGTTTCTCTATCAAACGCGCCAAAAATGGTGCCTTCCTTCCCAAAATGCGGAAGGATTTGTTCTACAAATTCTAAACCCTTTTCTGGATAAAGGTTTAGGAACGCTTTTGTGATCTCTATCCAATAGTGATCTATCATGGCGTTTAACTGATGTGGATTCAAATTCCCAAATGTAGATGAGCAAACAAGCATCTGGAATGTCAGATCAAGAGGTAAAACTGGTTCTTGATTCTCATGAATATAGAAAAAATAATAAAGTTTGAGGGCAATTGGGATGGCTGAGTTATCTGAACGACTCAACAGAAACGCAATCCATTTGGTGAAGACTTCACCCGACAGGTTCTCTGTCACACGACTACCGAAGAAAAACTCGAAGGAGTCAACACGTATAATCCCTTTTTCAGCAAGTTTGAGAAGACGCAAACCTGCCCGATCTGTCATTCCAGAACGATATGTGAGTTCTGGTATTAGTATATTCAGGACGGTATCCTCAACCAATGCGTCAAGTTGTTTTTCCCATTCTGTTACGTTGCTTTCAAAGAGTGCTCGGAAATAGCCGCCCAGAAAGAACGAGCTTGCAGTGTCCCCTGCCTTCCGTTGGGTATCAAGAAGTGTTGGCAGTATGACAAAGCCGTTATCTCTGTTCCCAAGTTGATATCCAAACATGTATCCGTTAGATGCCTCGTTCGTGACGAGCCACGGTAGTTCCAATTGCAAAAGGTGCGGCTCCTCAACAGCTTGCTGGGCTAGTGTATGAATTTGTGGATGGCCTTCCTCAAGGTAATTTTCGTTTTCGTCGAAAGTATCTACAAGCAAATTTGTTCCAACATACCGTCGCATCAGGGAATGAAAGTCGGAACCAATTAATTCATTCTTGAGGTGTTCCCAGCGTTGCTTTATGTCGTCGGGTAGTTCCTTTCCATTATAATGAAGGAACTCAACAACGGTTTTAATAAGCAGTCTGTTATCAACATAAGTTTTTTCCGAAAACATCTGGATTGTGTCAAAAACCATGTTACTTAGATTCGGGTGTTTTGCAATCCGGGGGGCCCGTTGTAGCAAAATACCTATAGTTTCTTCACGCTCATCCTCTGGCAAACACTCTAATTGTTCCGACAAGAGTTGCCATACTTGACGATAAGCATCGAAAAGTTCACCGTATGTTTTAGGTTCCCAAAAATCAGCATTTTTACGTAGACCTTGATATTCTGCACCAGACATCCGTGAGAAATGATCGAACTCCAAACCTTCGTTGCATGCTTTCAGTGCAAGGAGTCGTCGTTCTTTCGAGCCGGATTCAAATGCCTCTTTCAAAACAGACAAACGCTCTGCCGGAGACGCTTCAGTTGGTGCAACTCTCCCACGTCCCGGTGAAAAAAGCCCAGCAAATACACCACTTGCATTGTTTGACCAACTTTCATTTTCCGCTTCACCGAGGGCAAGGAGCAATCGTGCGGCATCAGCAAATAGATCTCGCTTCATAGCAATCTTTTCAAGTGCCCATACCACATCCCTTCGCCCGTTTGTAAATTGGAAAAGGGTATCCCTATCCCAGGTTCCCATCGTACGCATCAGACATCTTAAGGCTGATTTGGGATCCGCTTCAGCCAATGCGAGAAAAAAATGGCTACCCAACCTTGTCTTCAGATATTCATCATCCCGAAACGGACCGTTTGGACCGAGAAGGTCTTCAACAATTCTTGAGGCCGCATCCGACTCGGCAGCATAGACAAACATCTCATAGAACCATTCAATCAATTTCGGAGGCAAGTCTCTGGTGAAATCTTCAAGATCAAATAGTCTGTAATGTCTCTCCCACCACTGTACCCATAACCAAATCTGGAGTGCCTTTGGCGTGATATAGAGTGTAGACTCGCCTTGAAGGATCCTACGCTCTCGGAGTTCATAGATGATATTTTCAAACTCGTGGGATGTGATGTTAGCGTTGGCGGACTTAATCTTTTCGGCGATAGCCTCGGCCTCTTTGGCAACAAATTGCTCATAGCCAAACCGCTTAAAAAGCGCGAGGTGTTGAAGCACCAATCGGCGGTGCTCAGTCTTCTCACGGTCATCACCTGCAGCAACATAACGTTCCCAGATATTAACCGTGCTTGGAGGTTTAAGTAAATCCTCAGGATGATTTACTAAGTTCTCACCGATGACGTGTGCAACTCTTGGTGAACCACCACAGAGTTCACCCCATCGGTCAGCTTCAGCATTGGAAATAGTAGTTATATGTTTCTGAATGATGCTGCGAATCTGCTCGTCATTCAGGGGGAGAGTGTCATGGTAGGTAATACCTCCGGCCCTAACCTCGTGCTCATTATAGATGCTAATCAACTTAATTTGAGGGCCCCGATATTTCAGTTTATCCCAGAAATCCGAGCTGCTAGATGGGTCGCATTCATCAATTACGACAATAGCGGAGAATTGACTATCTTCTCGGAGGATTTCACGCATTAAATCGCTGCCGCGAAATTGAGAAGCCTTACAGTAAATAACAAGTGGAGCTAAATCGTTTGTCCTTGTAGTTTCCAGAACAAGTCTTGTTTTGCCGATACCAGGTTCACCTAACACTCGCACGTGAATAGTGTCATAATCTTGACGCAGTTCGTTTCGGATTTTTTCAATTAATTCGTCCTGCACCTCTCCAGAAACGAAAGGAAGGTCCATGTTAGCATCCAGTGCCCAACTTCGATGTGTTTGAAAATCCGATCTAACGCGTCCGTTCACCCACAACGCCAAAGATGGAAACACTTTCAAAAAACCGATTAAATTGTTCTGGCTCCACACTTCAACTTTCGGATGCGAATAACCACATTGCTTCAGAAAATTCTCAATGTGTTCGAGAGCACCTCTGCGTTGGGAATCAACCAAGTCTATCCCGGTGCAAACCAAAACGTAGGTAATATTATCAGCGTCAGGGCAAGCGCGAATACTTTCACCAAGGTTTTGTTTCTCAGGTATTTTATCTCCGAAGAGCACTTTTTTTATTTCTGATTCCTGCCATGGTTTAAACGATGCTCCGGATTTAATTTGATAACTCGTTTTGCCTTGCTTAATTATCCCCTGTCCTTCTTCAATCTGCACATCATCAACGGTAGCATCAACACCGCCATCGGGGACATTGACTTGACTTGACACATTAATCTTGCTAATTTCTATGCCGAGCCTGCGCGCTTCAGCCCACAGCAGCTTCTGAAAAAATTCAACGGCTGTATTCTGATTAAGCCCAGTGAGATCTTCGTTCCTTACGGTGAAGATGGTATCGTGGTTCATAGGACAACTCCGAAAAATTTAGGATAGGATTAGGATACTACATTTGGCAACTCAAGTCAAAGGCATTTGTGAAATCACCTAAGCAAAGCATCCCGATAAGGACCCTGGAGACCAAAAGCATTCACAGTCCTGAGCAACTCTTGTGGGTTGCCTGTATCATAACGCTGCCCCGCGACGCGGTACCCCGACATACCTTCCTGTTTGATCATCTCTGACATTGCATCCCGTAACTGAATTTCGCCGTGTGTTACAATTCTGTGCTTGTAGTTGTAGTCGAGTATCTCAAAGAGGAGGGGTGTGAGGAGGTCTATGCCGAAGTTGCAGAGGTACCGCTGTGCTGGGACTCCTTCGACGCGGAGATGTTCTTGTGCAAATTCGACCGTCGGCTTCTCGGAAATTTGTTGGAGTATATAGAGTCGTGGAGATTCAGCGCAAGGGCTGCCGTGAACGATACCGTTGAGCGAGAGTTCGCTTTCATGACAGAGATCCAAACTCGTCACAGACTGCCCAACTTGTGAATAGACATCCACGAGTTGTTTGGCGCATGAGGTCTCTGATTCTGAAATATAAAGATGATCCCCGAGCAGAATCATAACTGGATCGCCCGCGGCGAAATCCTTCGCGCAATAGATAGCGTGTCCGAAACCTTCAGGTTTCTCCTGAATAGCGAAATGCAACCGCTGTCCTATTTCCGTCAATCGGTCTGCCTGCGCTGCCAATTCCGCTTTTTCAAGGATTGCATCAGCAACAGTGCCAGAGAAATAGTCGGTGATTGGATCGACCTGTTGCGGTTGCGCAACGATACATACTTCTTCTACACCTGCCGATAATGCCTCTTCAATAATCAACTGAATGACCGGTTTTGCGATGCCATCTTGCGCAATGATCGGAAACAGGGCTTTCGGCACAGCTTTCGTTGCCGGAAAGAGGCGTGTGCCATATCCAGCAATGGGGATAATGGCTTTTTGAATCGGTTTCATAGGTTTTGACCTTAAGCGAAGATGCCCGCCTAAATTTGGCGGACATCTCATTTTTCGGTGTATATTCCGAAGAGGACTATTGGGAGGATTTGAGCTTGCCCCAAGTCGTCGCCATTTTTCCTGCGGCATCAACATCTAACGCGCCTTCAATCCCTTCACCGAGTTTGGAAACTTCATCGTCGGTGAGTGTCACGTTGAAGATAACAACTTCATCAATGATACCTTCCCACTGACAGCGCATGCCACAGCCCGGATCTGCACCGATGTAGACTTCTTCAGGAGATGGCCACGGTGGTCCCTTGGCATCTTCACTGTTTTGTAACTTGCCGTTAACATAGACATGAAGTTTTGATCCATCCCATGTACCGACAAGATGCACCCACTCTTTAGCGGAAATTTCGTCGCCGAGTACCTCAAGTTTGGCAGCGCCGTTCGCGGATCGGATGTGAAACGCTGCGTTCGTCGTATTTTCACCGTTTTCGTGGGCACCCGTTCCGAGTAAGAATTGCGACCATGTTGAGCATCCAAGTCCTTTCCATACTACACATTTACCAGTAGGGTCTGCCGCTGCGTAGACCCAGGAGTGGATGGAAAAACCCTCAGATTCCTTGAAATCCAAGGCTGCCAACGTTTTATCTTCTCCCTTCGTGCCGATTTTGACCCAAGTGTCTTGACCGTTAAACTCCAACCCGCCGCCGAATTTGCCTTTCGCCCACTTCAGGTCGCCGACAAATTCACCATCGGATCCATTACCGGAGAGATCTTTTACTTCCTTGCCTTTTCCTTCTTCAAACGTCCACATCCCCGCAATTGTATCTTCATCAAGATTCGCAGCGCTTCTGGTTACCATCGCAAAACTCAACGCGATGACAGCAATTGCAACGAGTGTGTACTTCAGATAGCGTGTTGCCAAAAACATATTTCTGACCATTTAAATAGCTCCTTTTGATTATGGAAATTAGATTCTATCTGTAAGCGCACCTATTTTTTTTAGACACATCTCTTATACTTTGGTTCGCTAAAACCTATTCATACATTTTAACCTATGCTTTTTCGGTTTGTCAAGTCAATTGCCTTCTGTTTCGGCAAGTTTTTGCGCAAGCGCGAGGTTATCTTCATAGACGGTTTTGATTAACTCCTCAATATCGGGTTCCTGAACCGATATATCTACGATTTTGAATCTTTGGAGTATCGCCCCGATGAGGTCTGCTGTGCTAATCTCTTCTGGCGAAAACCGATACTGCACGCGACTCTCTTCTTGATAGATAACCTGAACGTTAGGAATACTGATGTCTGGGTAGGTTTCGGCATAATCGACGCTCAAAATCCGTTCCGTCGAAAGCAACCGCCTGAGCGCAGCGAGTTCGCCATCAAAGCAGAGCCTTGCATTATCAATAAGAATAACGCGTTTGCAGAGTTTTTCAACATCGTCTAAGTCGTGTGTTGTTAAGACCACCGTGACCTGTCGCTCAGCGTTAATTTGCTGAATGAACTCGCGGATACGTGCCTTCGCAACCACATCTAATCCGATCGTCGGTTCATCAAGGAACAGCACATCCGGATTGTGGAGAAGCGCAGCCGCAATATCTGCACGCATCCGTTGACCGAGACTCAATTGGCGGACAGGGGTCTGAAAAAACTCGCCAAGACTCAACAATGCGTCGAACACTTCCACATTATGGCGATATTGTGCCTGCGGAATTCGGTAGATACGCTGCAGCAATTCAAACGATTCTTGCACCGGTAGATCGAACCACAGATGCGACCGCTGCCCAAACACAACCCCGATATGTTTGGCATTCTCCTTGCGCTGGCGATGCGGAATATAACCGTTCACTGTCACACTACCGGATGTCGGCACCAAAATGCCGGTTAACATCTTAATGGTTGTTGACTTTCCAGCGCCGTTCGGTCCTAAATATCCCACGATTTCCCCGCGTGCTACGGAGAATGAAACGCTGTCCACCGCTTGAACAAGGCGATGTTTGCGAGAGAAAAGGTTCACGAAACTCCCAAAAAACCCTTTCCGGTGGTGATAGACTTTGAAGCTTTTGCTAAGGTTATCAACTTCAATCATATTTTTTTAAGGGTTGTCAGGTAAAGAGGGTTTCTGTGGCAACCTTCACAGAGGACGGAACTGTTCCAAGAGCCCTCTTAACTTATAACTTATAACTTATAACCATCTAATGCCCTGTACTTTGATAACGCGACACACCCGATCGCCAGAACAACATGGTAACACCGAGAAAAAGGAACCCCGCGTAAGGTGCTAATTGCACACCGATCGGTGAAACGCCAGAAGACGCGACTTTTTCCAATAGAAAAAGGGACGGAAAATAGTTGACACACGCCAATGGAATAATAAAAGTAAAGAAATGTCGAAACCACCACCGATAAATCGAAAACGGGTAGCTTCCCATGAAAACGCCACCATTTGTGAAAATATTAATGATCTCTATAGATTGGACCGTCCAAAAACAGCTTGTCGCACCAATTACGAAAAGTCCAATAAAAAAGCAGGTACCGCTTACCAACGAAACCGACAAAAACCCAACCTTGCCGACTGACCAAGAGATATCTAACTGCGAGTTGGCAATCAGCAGCACGGCTAATGCTTGTGCGATCCGACCGATCCGCCGGAGTAGAA
Organism: Candidatus Poribacteria bacterium; assembly: GCA_009845545.1. Classification (GTDB taxonomy): domain Bacteria; phylum Poribacteria; class WGA-4E; order WGA-4E; family WGA-3G; genus WGA-3G. The sequence continues at coordinate 2,320 of VXZK01000310.1, read as the reverse complement.
ATTCATGCGCAAAGACTTGATAGAAGGTCCCAAGGGGTCGGACAAGCATTGTATCAAATTCGCCGCGCACAACGTTTCTCTGAAAGACATCAAAGCCTCTTCCCATCATTTCAGCAACAGCAAAGCAGATACCAATCATGCCATAGAGAAACCCGACTTCCCACAGACTCCATCCTGCTAACTGTTTGAAACGCGTAAAGAGGAGCGCAATCATGAAAAAATCGATAACGGAGACGCTCGCTTGGGCAAATAGATCAAAGATAAACGATACCCGATACGCCATCTGTGATCGGATACGCAGCTTAACAAAATGAAGATAAAGCGAAAGGTGGTGCATGTTTCGGAAAGCCTACTAACCGCCCTGGATGATGAGCCGAGAAAATCCACGTCTTAAAAGAATCCGCCCTAACCCAACGAAAAAGACAACCCATATCATCTGTTTGCCTATAGCCACCCAGGCTTCAATACCCCTAATCTTACCCAAATAGATACTAAACGGAATATCAATTAGACCGCTAAACGGCAGCCATGCCGCAATGTATGCCAACCATTCGGGCCATAACGCAATCGGAACCAACATACCGGAAAATAAGGTGATTATAGAATAAGATAGCCCAGAAATGCCTGTTGTATCCAGCGTCCAAAACGCAGAACTAAAAATGGCTATCGTGATAGCAGCACTCATGAAAGTAGAGAGCGTCATTGAAACTGCAAATGCCACTAAGGTCGTTGGCTGCGTCGGGAGCGCAACCGTGAAGAAGATAATGCTAATAAGAAAGGTCGGAAGGCCCCGCATGAATAAGTAATAGCAGGCTCTGCCACATTCATCCGAGAACCAATATGCATGGAAATCTACCGGTTTCGTTAATTGGAGTGCAACGCTACCGTCTTTAATCGCGTTCGTAACTTCAGAACGCGCGCCCCAAAACGGCATGAGCATAAAAAAAACCTGACAAAGCACAAAGTAGGTGATAACTTCATCCAGACTGAGAGGTTGGGGCTCAGTGCTAACTTTATAGAAAGCCGTATAGACAAAAATATGCACCAACAAAAAAAAGAAATTGGTAGTCAAACCCGCAAGGTTGGCAACCCGATATTGCATCCGCTTTTGGAATGACTTCGTCACAAACGCCAGATAGACATGAAAGGTCAGATAGACAGATCTCATCCCTTCGTAGTGTTGAGGTTAGCGATAGACACTGATTGCCCCTTCTCTGAGGATTCGTAAATACCATCAAGCATCTGCATCAGCATGATTCCTTGTTCCGCTGACGAGATAGGTACTTTCCCATCCACTATGCACCCCACAAAGTGTTTTACCTCTTCGTCAAAGCCGTTAATCGAGGGCGCGTCAAGCGGTTTATCCACTTCCTTGCCGTTTTCTTCCGTGTAAAGCGTAAAGGGGTTGAGCGTCGCGCCTGCTTTCGTTCCAGCGATTTTAATGTAATTATCGCCCGGTAGGTTTAGTGCCCACGTTGTTTCGAGGATAATGGTCGCACCATTTTCAAACAGGATTTGCGCGAATGTCCCATCGTCGACATCGTATTTAACGTTGTCTGGCACAAGGTGCCCAAAGTGAGCGTACGACGTGCCCATAACCTCAACCGGTCTTGGAGAGTTCATCAACCACCAGATACAATCTAACGCGTGAACACCAATATCAATGAGCGCGCCACCGCCGGAACGTTCCCTATCGACAAACCAGCCTTCTTTACCGATCGGGATGCCACGCCGTCGAACGTAAGCGGCTTTACCAAAATAAACATCACCGAGTTCGCCTGCTTTAACAAGCTGCTTGAGTTTCTGAGAACTCCCATCGAACCGCTGCACAAGGGCGTACATTAAAGTCTTACCGTTTTCGGCAGCTGCATCTGCCATAGCCTTTGCTTCTTCCGCACTCCGAGCCGGAGGCTTCTCGCATAGCACGTGCTTGCCAGCGTTCAACGCGTCAATAGAGATCGGCGCGTGGAGAAAATTCGGCAGACAGACACTCACAGCATCAATGGCTCTGTTCTCCAACATCTCTAAGTGATTGGTGTAGGTATTCGGTATGTTATGTTGCGCTGCCACTGCTTTGGCATGCGTCTTGTCTAAATCGCAGACAGCGATTACCTCTGAACGCGGATCGGCAGTATAGCCTTTGAGATGCTGCATCCCCGGCCAACCGAGACCGACGACTGCCGCGCGGACTTTCGTTGTTTGATGTCGCACAGGGCGTGCTCCTTTCTTATTCCCCTCTGATAAGGGGGTTAGGGGGGTATCTTCTTATAGTAAATTCCAAAAATAAATGCACACTTTCAGACCCCGGTAGGTGCGGTTT
>VXZK01000092.1 GCA_009845545.1 Candidatus Poribacteria bacterium | reverse complement strand
TACCTACGACCCATTGATGATTACTCACTTCTTGATACATTTGATAAATATCAGCTATAGAATATTAGCCGGAAAGAGCGACTTTGCTAACAGCTTCAATGATTTGTGGGGCAGCATTTTGAAAAACTGTAGGGGTAATTTCTCGGAAGGTTCTTTCAAGTACTTCGTCTTCAAACACGTTCTCAAAGCTGCTGTCTCTGAAAGCCCCTTTATCCAGATCTATGGGAACAGCCTTTTCTTGTTCAATGCCGTTGAAAATATAAAGCACACGGGCAAATGGAATCCGACCATACGCTTCTCCGTAAGGGACTTCTACTCTCAAGAATTCTATTAATTCGTTGCTGGATACAAGTTCCTTAAGAGAGATAGTGTGGATTTGATAAGGTGCTGTTTTAATAGTCTGTGTTTGATGTTTAGACATGACAGCTTCTCCTGTTTCCCGTATATAGCACTCATTTAATAGACTTCAAACTGGTGGTTTACACAACTTTCAGGTATTATACCCTCTGCAAGGATTTCTGCGTCCCGCAATGTTCTCACAAGTGTTTCTAAAGCGATTGTGATAGCACCCAACGCCTAAAGGCGTGGGCTTCGGTTTCATAGACAGTGCGGTTTTCTCATAGAGGTAACCGTCTTAATCCGTCTCCACCAGCGGGCAATTCCCTAGAGTCTCCTACACTACAAGCACATCGTCAAGTATCAGGTGACGGCTATCCCTGCCCGCAAAATGTTTATCGCAGCGTTGATGTCTCGGTCATGGTGTGAACCACATTCAGGGCACATCCACTGCCTATCGTTCAATGTTAGATTGTTGCTAATTGTTTTTTGTCCGTTTTCCAATTGATACCTCCTTACTTTTCCTAGCTATCTAGGAGAGCCTGCATCTTTTCCAAGCCGATGCGTGCGACTTCTGCGGGGTCTTCCTCCCAATAGTTTGGATTAAACAACTCCAGTGAGATGACACCTGCATATCCGGCATCTTTCAGAATAGAAATCATCCTTCCGAGGTCGAGGATACCGTCGCCGGGGTACACCCTGTCTGCGTCGGATTGTTCTGCACGTGCGGGTTCGGCAGGTGCGTCGTTGAAGTGGAAAACTGCTATTTTTTCGCCGGGGATGCCTTCCATATCCTCTATTTCACCGCCGCCACGATAGATATGGAACGGGTCAAGGACAATTGTGCTATCCGGGTGATCTGCCACTTCCATCACTTCCCAGGCATGTTTGACTTGGTTGACACCGTCTACGAAACCGAGGAATTCCATAGCGGGCTTAACGCCAAATTCACGTCCAAGCTCAAGCAATTCGCGGTAGTTCTCACCGCCTAATTGGAGATCTGCTATCTCGCGAGGCGGACTTGAGATGATGTAGGTTGAACCGACAGTAGCGGCTTGTACCATCCGCCGTTTTGCTTCTTCAATCGCTTCCTGATGCTCGGTACCTGTTGTATTGAGCCAACCGTGTAAGGCGATAACGGTGGGCACCGAAAGCCCGTAGTCGTCAAGTGCTTTTTTGACATCAGCGAGTGAGCCGCCTTGTTCTTCGTGAGCCGTTAAATCGTCGTTCCATAACTCAATCGCTGAATAGCCGGTTTCGGCAGCGATTCTAATTTTATCCATTAACCCGGCGGGGCGGATTGTGCTTGTATTTAAGCCTAACTGAAATTGTGACATTTATCTTCCTTTATTTTTCTAACGCTGGCTACTTATCTATAGACATAACACTCCAAATGAAAATTAAGAATTTAATCGGTAATTCTCAGTTTTCTTGTCGGACCCGGTGCGGTTAGGAAACCGCACCATAAGCGTCAATTTTAGAAAAAATAACCGTCGCGACCCCCAGGCCCGGTAGGTTCGGTTTGCAACCGAACCGGATACGACGCGGGAACCGTAATAACTTCAAACACCTCTTGAATTCCGTTCTCGGTTTTTTCTTTAGCGGAACCCGTGTTCCGCAAACGCTGCATCTGAAGGTTTTCGCGAAGTATCCGGTGCGGTTAGAAACCGCACCTACCGGGCCTGGGGACCGCTAAATTGACACCTATGGTGCGGTTAGGAAACCGCACCTACCGGGCCTGGAATTTCTATAGACATAACACTCCTACGGGGTGAGGAAAATACTTGAAAAACATCGTGGAAATCCGTAGAAATACCGGATTTAGTCTGGGAATAGACTAAATCCGTTCCTTGTATTACATTGCAAAAACACCAAAATTTGTTAGTGGCAACTTAGGTTACTTCTCTAATAAACCTGTAATGAAACGGACATCTACACGGGCAAGGTCAATAACCGTGTCTACGGGTTCTCCGCTGTATTCGCTATGGAAACTGACGGGACCTGAATAACCGATGGTTTGTAATGTATTGACTGTTGTTTTCCAGTCAACGAAGCCTTTTCCCATTCGGACAACGCTGCCGCCACGTGCACCGGGGGCACGCGCCAAGTCCTTAAACGCCATAACAGCGAGATGCGATTTGACGATATCGAGTGCCATGTTAATCGGTTCACCGACAATAGAGAGATGCCCAGTATCGGCAAAGACACCGACGTGTTGTGGGTTGAAATCTCTGACAAGGTTCATCACTGCGCACGAATTCAGACCCATGGAAGTACCAGAATGATTATGGATGCATGTCCGGGGTCCGTATTGTTCGGAGAGTTTTGCAAACCCCTCCAACTGCGATCGGATAAAATCGACTTGCGCCCAATACCCGCCGTCTTCGGCGTGCCAATGCCAATATCCCAATTTGATATTTTCGACACCAGCTTCGCCAGCAGCGGCGTAGACACGACGTGTCTCTTCCTGTGCCGGGTCCAGAAAATCGCCCGGCGTTGTAATAAGGGGGATTGAGAGCCCGGCATCCGCAAGTTGCTTAGCGGCGGCGGGTAACGCTTCTGTGGCATTTTCTGGGTTTACCGGATAGCCGGGGCGGACACATAGATCTGCACCACTGACACCTACCGATTGTAAGGCGGTGATAATCTCTGGAATTTCTAATCCTTCCAGATGTTTTGTGAACATGATAAATTTCATAGGTTTTTATAACTTATAACTATTCCTTTACCAATCAACGACGGAACCGTCATCGGGGTGATAGGACGTTGGGTTCTGCCAATCGTGGTCGATCTTATCTTCGAGTGCGTCCTCATCGAGTTCTATGCCGAGTCCGGGACCGGTCGGCAGTTCAACGAACCCGTCTTTGAAGACGAAGGGGTTCTTGAGATACCCTTCACCGAGGGTTGTATGTTCCTGCATCACAAAGTTCGGGATGGAGGCATCTAACTGGATACACGCTGCTAAGGAGATGGGACCGAGCGGATTGTGTGGTGCTATACCGCCGTAGTAAGCCTCCGCCATGCCTGCGATGATACGTACTTCATTGATGCCACCAGCATGACAGAGATCGGGTTGAAGGATGGATGCTGCCTGTTTCTCCAGAATTTCTCGGAACCCCCACTTCGTGAACACCCGTTCACCAGTCGCAATCGGGAGGTGGGTGCTTCGCGCGATTTCGGCGAGTGTATCCACATTTTGGCACTGAATCGGTTCCTCAACGAACATCGGTTGATAGGGTTCCAAGGCTTTAATCAGGACCTTTGCGGTCTGTGGGCTGACTGCGCCGTGAAAATCGATTGCGAGATCAACTTCTGTGCCTGCAGCTTCGCGGAGGGCTGCGAAGTGATCAACGGCTCTGTCAATGAAAGCTTTGTTTTCGATGATACGCGCGGGCCTGCCGCCTGCAACGCCTGTTTTAAAAGCGGTAAACCCTTTGGCTACCCACTCGTTAATACCATCAGGGTCGCCACCACCTTTGTAGAGTCTGATGCGGTCGCGCGTCGGTCCGCCGAAGAGTTGATAGACAGGAACACCGAGCGATTTTCCTGCGAGATCCCAGAGTGCCTGTTCTACGCCGCTCAGTGCGCTTGTGAGAATGGGACCGCCACGGTAGAATGCATGGCGATACATCGCCTGCCAGTGGTGGACAACACGTCTCGGATCTTCACCGATGAGGTATGGTGCAAGTTCATCAACGGCTTGGGCACACGTTTTCGCACGTCCCTCTAAAATGGGTTCACCGAGTCCAACTAACCCTTCATCTGTATGGATTTTAAGGAAGAGCCAGCGCGGTTGCACCAGAAATGTTTCTAATTTTGTTATCTTCATGAGGTTCCCCAAAATAATATGACTGATATTTCTCAAAAGTTGTCCTAAATCACTAATTATCAAGGTTCTTTAGG
>VXZK01000119.1 GCA_009845545.1 Candidatus Poribacteria bacterium | reverse complement strand
GTGAGTATATAAACATCAGTGGAGATCGCTGTGCTCGCTTTATAAAATGTAACTTCATTCTGCGTCTTCCATCCTTGCATCCGACTTCAAACTATGCTATAATAGCAATTACAGTTGAACGGAATATTCTGCTAAATATGAAGGAACCCTCTTATGAAAACACTGTTTAAAACATGCATTTTACTGATCATCGGTTTCGTTGCAATCTACACTGCTGGCTGCGGCGGAGACGTTGAACAAGAGATAGACCCCGTAGCGTTTGACACAGAACCCGCTCGCGAAGAGCCTTCTGAACTGGTTAATGAGCCAATTGCAACCGATGGGAAACCCATCACAGTCACCGATGCAACTTTTGAAGCCGTTGTGTTGGAGGCTGAATTACCGGTTGTGCTTGAACTCGGCGCGGAGTGGTGAGGCTTCTGCCGGTCAATGCGACCAACCGTTGATGCAGTTGCATCAGAATATCGTGAAAAGTTTATCATCGCGAAATTAGACATTGATAAAAACCGTAAGACCGCGGGAGAATACGGAGGACAGGGGATTCCGGCTTACATTGTCTTCCGTGATGGCGAAGTCGTCGGAAAATTTATCGGAGCACTGCCCAAAGCCGCTTTTACCCAGCGAATCCTTGATATCTTGAAATAGTTGTCAGTTACAAGAGGTTTTTGATGATCCCAAACTCTCTTTCTGATAACTATCACTGTGAGGCAAAATTTTTTCGCAGAAAAAATCGCCCTGACAACTATTCCTCTGACGACTGAAAGGTTTTCGCAGAAAACCGTACTGACAACTAACAACCATACAAAACCATGGCACAACAAAACATAACACTCCAGAAAATCGACGAATACCGCTGGCGCATCCCGAAAAGTTACATGAAAGGCATGCGCGTGGATGGCATCGTCTATGCCAACGAAAAACTCCTTGAACACGCAAAGAGCGATGAGGCGTTACAACAGGTCGCAAACGTCGCGCATCTCCCCGGCATCGTCAAACACTCGCTCGCAATGCCCGATTTACACTGGGGATACGGCTTCGTCATTGGCGGTGTCGCTGCCACGGATCCGAAGGCAGACGGTGTCGTCTCTCCCGGCGGCATCGGATACGACATCAATTGCGGAGTCCGCCTCATCCGGACGAACCTTGATGTCTCGCAACTTGACGGAAAACGGAAAGCACTCATCGGCAGATTGTTCGAGAACGTCCCGTGTGGTGTCGGCTCCAGCGGCGCAATTCGGCTTACTGTCCAGGAAGAACGGCGGATGCTCGAAAAAGGCGCGCAGTGGGCGATTGATCGGGAATACGGACACCCAAGCGACCTCAACTTTACCGAGGCGACCGGTTTCCTCGAACACGCAAACGCTGACGCTGCGAGCCAACGCGCCTTAGAACGTGGCAAGAACCAACTCGGCACCCTCGGCTCCGGCAACCATTTCCTTGAAGTCCAAGCCGTTGATCGTATTTTCTACCGAGAAGCCGCCGATGCGATGGGGTTAAGCGAAGGCAATATTTGTGTCATGATTCATACCGGTTCACGCGGCTTCGGCTACCAGATCTGCGATGAACACGTCAAGAGTTGGGTCAAAGTCGCCGAAAGATACGGTATCAGACTCCCCGACCGGCAGCTCGCCTCCGCACCGATCAACTCGCCGGAGGGACAGGATTACATCACCGCCATGGCGTGTAGTGCCAACTATGCGTGGAACAATCGGCAGTGTATTATGCACCTCGTCCGCCAGACCTTCATGCAGTTTTTTGATACCACAGAAGCCGAACTCGGCTTAGAACTCGTCTACGATGTCGCACATAACATCGGAAAATTTGAAAAACACACTGTTGACGGCAAAGAACGTGAACTCTTTATCCACCGCAAAGGTGCGACGCGCGCATTTCCGGCAGGACATCCAGAGATTCCCGAAAAATACCAGAAAGTCGGGCAACCCGTGCTGATTCCGGGGGATATGGGAACCGCTTCTTATGTACTTGTCGGCAATCCGGGCGCGATGGCGGAGACATGGGGCACCACCTGCCACGGTGCCGGGAGAGTCCTCTCACGCCGGAAAGCGATCGCCTTGACAAAGGGACGTTCCATCCAGAAAGATTTGGAAGCACAAGGCATCTTCGTTCGTGCAGAAGGCAGACGCACCCTCCAAGAGGAAGTCCCCGAGGCTTACAAGGATGTTGATGAAGTCGTCCGTGTCGTTGACAAAGCCGGGCTTTCGCGGCGGGTCGCACGCCTCCGTCCCATCGGCGTCGTAAAAGGCTGAAAGTAGCAGGCACGCGCCGTGTGCCGTCCGAGTATCTTCTTGTAGGAGCGAACTGTGCTCGCGACCTTTATGAACAAACTAACAGTTTATTCTACAAAAACGCAAGCCACTTATTTATTTTCACTGAGAAGCAATAACACCCCTCCCCTTTCCAGTAACGGATGGGGCCCCGGGGAAATTAGAATTACCGATAGTTTGTAACGTATTGCTACATTAACTGCGTACCAACAACTGCGTACTGTTAACTGACAACCGAAAGGTTTTCGTAGAAAACCGTACTGAAAACTGACAACTATTAAACCATGCCGAATCTCAACATCAAAACCACCCACAAACCGATAAAAACATACTACACCGAACTCGAAAAATACGCACAACTCGGCGAGGCAAACGAAGGCACCGTCCGTGCTGCGTTCCAAAACCTCCTCCAACACTACTGCGGTCAATCCAACCTCACGCTCCTCTGCGAAAAAAGCCATTACACACCGGAGAAACGGCGGATAATCCCTGACGGTGAAGTCGTTGACGGCTTCGGTCTGCCACACGGCTATTGGGAAGCAAAAGATACGCAAGACGACCTCCACGTTGAAGCAGACAAAAAGTTCGCCGCAGGCTACCCCTCAAAAAATATTGTTGTCCAATCCCCGACACATGCACTCCTCTATCAACACGGGCAGCTGCAGCTCGACTTGGACATCACCAATCCGAGAAACCTTGTCCACGTCCTCGAAACCTTCTTCGCGTATCAGGCGGAGAACATCGCTGCGTGGCATACCGCGGTCGCCGAATTCAGGGAAATTGTGCCGGAACTCGGCGAGAAATTGGAGGTGCTCATCGAAACCGAACGCCAGAACAATCCGCATTTCCAGAAGGTATTCACCAATTTCCACGAACAGTGCCAAGCCTCCATTAACCCGAACCTCTCCATCGCTGCTGTTGAAGAAATGCTCATCCAGCACCTATTGACCGAACGGATCTTTGCAACAGTTTTCGATAACCGCGACTTCACACGCCGAAATATCATCGCCCGCGAAATCGAGAACGTTGTCGATGCGCTCACCGAACGGACCCTGAACCGTTCCGAGTTTCTCCGTCCCTTGAACCCGTTTTACGTCGCGATTGAGCAGACCGCCAGCACAATCACCGACTTCTCACAAAAACAGGGGTTCCTCAATACCGTCTACGAGCAGTTCTTTCAAGGCTTCTCCGTCAAGGTCGCAGATACGCACGGCATTGTCTACACACCGCAACCGATCGTCGATTTCATGGTGAAAAGCGTCGAACACATCTTACAGACCGAGTTCAACCGTTCAATGTCCGATACCGGTGTGCATATCATTGATCCGTTCGTCGGCACCGGCAACTTCATCGTCCGCATCATGCAGGCACTCGATCCCATCTCGTTGGAGCGGAAATATACCGCCGACCCACCGGAATTCCAGTGCAACGAGGTGATGATCCTACCTTACTATATTGCCAGCATGAACATTGAACACGAGTTTTTCACCGCGATGCACCGATATATGCCTTACGAAGGGATATGCTTGGTAGATACTTTTGAGATGGCAGAAGCGCAGCAGATGTCGCTATTCACCGCTGACAATACGGCGCGCGTTGAGAAGCAGAAAGAGTCCCCGATGTTTGTTGTCATCGGCAACCCGCCTTACAATATAGGACAGGTTAACGAAAACGATAACAATAAGAACCGGAAGTATGAGACGATGGACCAGCGGATAGCGGACACCTACGCGAAAGATTCTAAAGCAACACTCAAAACTGCGCTCTATGATCCATACATAAAGGCAATTCGGTGGGGGTTGGACAGGATTGGAGAGGAAGGCGTTGTCGCCTTTGTAACGAATAACAGTTTCCTAAGCGGTTTGGCATTTGACGGGATGCGGAAACACCTCGCGGATGATTGTGACGCTATCTATAGACATTATAACGATTTAATTGTAAGTTTAGTTGGTCTATGATAAAATCAGAA
>VXZK01000025.1:25506-25800 GCA_009845545.1 Candidatus Poribacteria bacterium | reverse complement strand
ACAACTAAAACCTTTCACCACAAACCTTCAGGAAAAAATGGGGGTAAGTGACTTAACCAGAAACCTGACAGAAACGAAGTGGAGGGAAGACCGAAAAAATGATAAATTGTCCTGATTAATCTGTTTTTCCTGCCAGATTAGCAAGTTGGATGCCAAAGTGGCACGGACTTTGGTGTGCAATGACCCGTTTTTGACCGCCAAAGGGAAAAGAAAATGGCATGAATCTTGCTCTAATGTAAATATAAATATCGTTGCAATTTATATGAAATACAAACGACGAGGAGGTTCATCATG
>VXZK01000025.1:3266-25496 GCA_009845545.1 Candidatus Poribacteria bacterium | reverse complement strand
GTAAGTGACCTACAATAATTATTGACTTTTTTTTCGGGAACGGTATAATTGGGAAATTCACTACAATAATTATTGACTTTTTTTTCGGGAACGGTATAATAATGAAGACTTTCAAACTGCTAAAATGGAGGTAGAAACGGATGACTTTAAAATGCAAATTGGCTGGTATAAAATGTCCGCCCTACAAACACCAGGGTGTTTTCTATCCTGACGATGACACAGTAAAATCACTTTTGCCAGATTTGGAGCACTGCGCCGCGTGTATGGCGTATACGCCACCACAGCGTCCTGACCTTCAAGACGATCTGTTGCAAGTTGCCTCCCTAACGCTCGTAGAAAAAGGGCCTGCCTTCAATCCGACACATGAAAGCGGTGCCAACTTCAGGAGTTTTATCCGCGTTCATATCTGCGGTGCGCTGACCAACGCGAAAAAGAGAGAAGTGAGATATAGTGATCGAGAAACGCTTGAGTCAGATGAAGAATGGGACACTGATGGAACGTCAGATGCATCGCGCAATCCGAAGATTGGGCTTCTTTTGGAAGTTCCAGATCGTTACGCTGAATTTGAGGATGAACTCGTCCGAGACATCAGTTTTGCATCTGCCTTGCCGGAACTCTTGCAAACGCTGACCCCTCGAGAACGCAAGGTTTTTGATTGTATCCGTAAGAACCAGTTGAATTGCCAGATTGCTGAAGAGTTGAAAATTTCTCGAGCGCGCGTGAGTCAGTTGGTAGCGCAAATCACACTGAAATTGAGCCGTGCTGCGCAAAGGCTCGGTTTGGCAGAATAACTTTTTTGCGAGGTACTAAATCTTGGAAATAACGACACTTCAAACGTAGAGACGATTGTAGATACCGGCAGCACAGCTGGAACGCAATCGTCTTTTTTATTTGTCGTCAACTCAAACTGAATGTTAACTTAACAGAATTTACGCAAAATTGAGGCTCTGAAACGTCTATCTTCGGCAGGAAATTACTGGATTACCTTTTTACGCTTCATACAGTTTGCGCTACAAATGCGGAATTCACGTTTAATTTAGATTGCAATACAATCCGAATTTTGCTATATTTATACCATGCTTATATTTTATCTGGCAATCGCGGTCGTGACAGTCCTACTCGGCGCAGGTATCGCTTTTGTATCCCAGATACAGCAAAAACATTTTGGAAATATATTCGGGTTAACCGCTGGCGCAGTCCTGGGTGTCGTCTTAGTCATGATGATACACCTGTACACCGAGGTGGGGTACGTTACGATCCTCGTAATGTGGGGTGGGTTCCTCCTCATCTCAGTGATAGAACATCTGACAACACATCGTCGGGATGAGACCGAGAGCAACGCCGATAAAAAGAAGTTTGGGTGGGGAGTCAACTTAACGGTCTTTGGCTTGTCGATCCATTCACTCACAGATGGACTGGCTTTGGTTATCGCAGCAAGAGAAGAGGTCTTGGGGGGTGCCTTGGCATTCGGCGTATTGATCCATCGCCTGCCAGTTGGGACGCTTATGACCGTCGCCCTCCTGCGAGACCAGACATTTGTTAAAGTTTTGGCGCGGTTGACACCACTGATAATTGGACCAGTGGTCGGTGCAATATTAGGAGAGCAGCTGCTCCGCGGGACGTTCGCGGAATTAACAGAGTACCTGACAGCATTCGCCGTAGGTACCCTGCTGCATGTCGTGATGGATGGGTTCCGTGGCAAATATACCTTTGAAAAAACCGGCTTGAGTCGCTTCGCGAAAGTACTATTTGTTATCGGATTCGCGCTAACCTTTTGCGCCCTCCAATATTTACTTGAAGGTAAACATGTCCATTAAAACGCGGGGCCTGATGCCTCTAAACGCGACACGGTATAAGAACGCGATCCCTACGCTCATTGCCGTATTTTGTTTTCTGATCTCTGCTCTGCCAGCAAAAAGTAATGAAATTCCGATCGTTGTCTCCGGCGAACCGACGGCGACACTCCAGATTGGCGCAAATGCCTCGGAGCAGGAACAATTCGCCGCCGAGGAGATCCAAACTTTTATCCAGCAATTCACCGGGGCTCAGCTCGACATCCGCACCAATCGACAACACACAGAAACCTCGACAGCGATTGTCTTAGGGACCCCTAAATCAAATCCTACGATTGCAGGGCTACAAGCGAACATAGAACTCTCATTGGGAGCAGAACTCGGAGACGAAGGTTATCGTATCAAAACAGTTGAGGTCGGCACTGAGATCGTTATTATTGTGACGGCACACACCGCAAGAGGCGTTATCTACGGCGCGTATGCTTTCATCGAAAAATGTATTACGGCATTAACTGGCTTAACACCCGTGCATCCGGAGGTCGCAGTTACCAGAGCGCAGACACTACGCGTGCCGTTCATAAATGAGACATCAGCACCGTTTTACCCTGTGCGTGCTGTGTTAGAGATAGAAAACCCGGATTGGCTCGCACGTCACCGCATCAACATGAGTGGCGGCGAAGGGGTTTGGACAGGCACTGGGATTGAAGATGGATTCGGGACGGCTTTCAAATATGTGGATACCCCCGCATTTGAAGCACTGCAAGATGAACCGATAGCACAACGACGGCACCGGATCGAAACGCTACAAAATCGGTTTAATGCCCTCAAACGACGCGGCATCGATGCTTACCTCTTCATGTATGTAACCGGTGAACCGACAGAAGCACTGATTCAGCAGCGTCCAGACGTTTTGGGACCAGAAGTGCTTTATGGCGCATCTCGGAACGAAGTGTCTTACCGACCGTTCTGCTGGTCCAAACCTGAATTCCACACGCTCGCAAAGGAACTGATTCAGGCGATTGTACGTACGTATCCAACACTTGCCGGTTTTCATCTCAGGTCATGGGGACATGAGACGCGCGCATGCAATTGTCCAGATTGTGGGGATAGAACGGAGCAAGGACAAGCAAAACTCTGGCAAGTCTACTTTACGATTATTGATGCTGCACGAGAGGTACGTCCAGATTTCAAATTCTACATCTCTGGGTATGACAGTAGTTGGCTTAAGGATGCTGCAGCGGACTATGCACGCCAATTGCCGAAGGGGACTATTTTTTCACGAAAGTGGGGCGCAGATGGCGAACCGATCGCAGATGCCGGGGTGCCTATCCCACAAATCAGAACACTTGGTGAAATTGGACATCGCTTCATCGTACTATCCCACGAAGTCGAAGAGGTCATGCCGTTCTGGATGCTGGAGAGTGACCTGTTTGTACAAGGTGTCCGACAACTCGCCAACGATCCCGAAGTCATCGGTTTAGGTGGGTTTACCGTCCAAGGCGCAACACAAGGATTGGGATACCTCGACAGGCTCGTCAGTGCGCACCTCAATTGGGATATCGAACTTGACTATTTTCAGCTACTCCTTAATGAATTGATAGCCCGATACGGGGCTGAAGCAGCACCACATATTCTGAATGCTTTACGCGTAAATGGATGGAACATGGCGAGCTATTTTTCCGATTACGCTGGTGCCTTAACCGTAGGCGGCACCTACGGGAGCGGTTCCGCTGGACTCGCAACACGATTCTGGACGCTAATTGGACCACGGGCTGTAGAGGATATACTCTCTATCCCCGAATTTAAGATCGCTAAATTTGCGTCAAACCGGTTTACCGCACTTTTGGCACCGCAGCAGCAATCTGCAAATGAGATAAGGGCGGCAAGCGAGATTGCAGAACCTTTTGAGCTTGAGGCAACTGAGGATTTAAACGATGCGATTCGCTTGATGGAGCTATGGGTGCTGTTATTTGAAAGCCGAACGAAATTAATAGAAGCGATAATGCTCGGCTACCAACTCGGAGCAGAAGAGGCAATCCGGGCAAAACTTATAAGTGCTACAGAGTTCTCGAAGTCCATACAACCGCACATCAAAGGTATTAAAGAATTTATTCCACTTTTTGGGTATTCACATCAGACGATTGAAGCTGAATTGCTGATCACCTTAAATGCTGAAGTCGATTGGTTAACAAATTTCGATTATAAGACGCTTCAGAAGCATGATACGGACTTCTCGCCAGAGGATGCCGCTCTTCAAGTTTGGGATATTCATAACTACCCCAATCCTCTGAAGCGAGAAACGACATTTACTTATCGGTTGTCGCTGGATGCAGATGAGGTCTCTATTACGATTTATACAACATCTGGGCGGAGGGTAACAGTCTTGAAAGAGGCTTCAGGCAATGAAGGCTACAACGAGCATCTGTGGGACGGACGGAATGATGATGGCATGTTGCTTGCCAATGGTGTCTATTTTTACAGGATACGCGCTGTCGCCGGAGAACAAACCGCGCAATTACTCGGACGTTTAGCGGTTTTGAGGTGATACGAAAAAGGAGGTCAATAATGCTTCGTGTGTATATTGTATGCCTGACGCTTTTACTGACGATAATCGGTTGTAAATCGCAAACTTTGCAGGAACATCTTTTAGAACCACCACCGCCTCTCATTAATTTCGCACTGAGCCGAAACGGCGCAACTGCAGATGCCTCACAAGCCGTGCCAAATCATCGCGCTGAGGAGGTCATTGATGGCGATACCACTTCTGAGACATGGGATGAAGGGAGTGGGTGGGGGAGCAGCTTAGAGCATCTCCGCACCTCGGATTTGAACAAGCGGCCTTATGTGTCCGTAACACTTGCCAAACCTGTTGATATTCGCAAAATTGTTATCTGGACGATTGACTCTGAGAAATATCCAGCACCACAATTCGGATTGAAAGACTACCGAATTGAGTATTGGCACGGTACTGGTTGGGGACTTATTCCGTCAGGGACCACGAAAGATAAGCAGTATACAGCACGAAATAACACGAAAGGCAAACGGGTTCACGAAATCCGTCAACGTCTCATTGCAAGGAAAATAAGGCTTGTCCCAGTCTCTTCAAACGACACTGTCCGGAATTACCAACACATGGCAGGCAAACGACCTGTATACGATGTAGAAGGTGTCGCACGAGTAATGGAACTTGAAGTCTGGGGGTATGCCGCGCCGGAGGTATACACCCTTCAACAGATTGTGCAGGGCATCCCTCCCGAATCCGTAGGACACGCTGTGCAGACAGAGATACAAGACAAAAAAAATCAAGCCGAACCGACTATCAAGGAAACTATCCAGAACGTCTTAAACCGATATGAAAATGGATATGACATGGCGGATCTGGCACAGGTTATGTTCTGTTTCTCAGAAGCGTATCTATCGAACGGACGCACATATCAAGACGTTAAAACCAAGGTATCACACTTTTTTGAAATGTATCATCAGATTGACATGACGCTCACCGATGTTAACATCCATCCGAATATCGTTGACGACACCGCAATCGTAACCGGAGGGTACACGTTGCAATATGTCACGAAAGCGGATGGGCAGGTTAAACAGACATCGGGCAAAGTAACGCTGGTCCTCGCTAACGAAGCGGAGACATGGCAGATCATCCGAGCAGAGTAGTTGCAAACCCGACTTACAAAGGAATTGGAATGGTACAAGAACAATCTAACCTTTGGGCAAAATCATACATAAACGACGGATATTTGATGCTTCCAGATATGATTACATCGGAAGAATGCGACGCGTTGAAAGCGGAGATGCTGAGAATCTTTCGCGGTGATTACCCTTGCGACGCTATTCCAGCAATGCCAGAAACGACGAGCGAACTGGAAGTATTAGATAGAATCATGTGCGTCGGCGAACCGCACGTCTTCAGTCCCCTGGTCCGCCAGTATATTGAGCATCCAAAAATCTGTGAAGTGCTTCGAGTGATTGTCGGTGCGCATATTCCGTTTTGGGATGGCGGTGTAAAATGCATGCAGTCGATGATGTTGAGCAAAGTACCCGGACATACCGGGAACCCGTGGCATCAGGACGAACACCCGATTCCAACACGAGATCGATCACTCATCGGCGCGTGGATTACGTTAGATGATTCCACAATTGAGAACGGCTGCCTCTGGGTGTTACCGAATAGCCATCGTTCCGGTGTAATCTATGACCGTTTTCCACACGACAAACGCCATGAATTCGATAGTTGTCACGAAGCCGCAGGCTTTGATGACACTGACGAAATTCCGATTGAGATGTCAGCCGGTAGTGTCCTTTTTTTCAACGGCTACCTTTTACATCGCTCAAAAAAGAATCGTAGCGATACATACCGCCGCATCCTTGTGAGCCATTATTGTTCAACTGCATCGTGGTTAGGTTGGAAAGGACAGCGGAATTACCGCGGCATTATCACCGTTACTGGTGAAGATCCGTATATTGACGAAGGATATATCACCCCAAATGTCTGGGCGCGATGGGAGTAGTATAAACAACTCGTAGCGGATATATCGGAACGTCCTGTTTAACCTAAACGCACCTAACCGAACCGAAAGGAAATTAAAAACATGAAACTGACAGAACATCAGGTGAATTTCTTCAATACGTTTGGTTACCTCGCTATACCGGAGATGTTTTCGCCAAGCGAGATGGAATGGATTATAGAAGAATTCGAGCTTACCATTCAAGAATTCGGGGGCGGTAAAGACCACGATGGAACACGTCGCACAATGTTCGGCGGTCCCATTGAGCACCGGCCCCGACTCTGTACCTTGCTCGATGATGAACGGGTTAAGGGGCTCATCGGTGGGGTAATCGGTGAAGACTTTAACTATGCCGGTGGTGATGGCAATTATTACTCTGGCGACACCGGTTGGCATCCAGACGGAGGTTGGGGTAGACTCTTCGCATGTAAAGTGACTTTTTACCTTGATGACCTGACGAAAGACACTGGGTGCTTGCGCATTATCCCCGGTAGTCAAAACCCAACACATTTCGTCAGAGCCCAAAAGATTGATCCGAATCAATCAGAAGCACTCTACGGCATACCGCCCCGGGACTTTCCAACCAGCATCGCTTTGGAAACCACTCCGGGTGATGTCGTGATTTTCAATCACGATACTTATCACGCATCTTTTGGTGGTGGCACCCGACGGCGGATGTTCACGATGAATTGTACGCAACATTGCACAACCGAACCAGATTTAGAGACGTTGCATCAATATCTGAGTGTCCATTCGGCAGGTGGGTATCAGATTGACACCGGCGCAGGTATGTTTTTCCCAACGATGGTTGATACCGCAGATGAAAACCGGAGAATCCATCTCCAGCAATGTAGCGACATCCATGACGAGTTGTTCCCACAATATGCTCGACGCGCTTAGCATATATTGCACAAAATCCCTCGCTGATGAGGTTTTAAACCCCATCAGCGGCATTTAATATGTGGAAGACATGGAAAAATTGCGTAAGCCTTGGGCTTTTTGTTGCAATTTTCCCTACTTTGTGGTATTCTATAGCATAGATTTTAAATCGTGGTTTCGCATAATCTACCCACTTGCGAATGTATACGCAATGAGAAGCACATTTATGGGTATACCTCCATATAACAAGTACTCAGGGTACATCAGGAAGGCTGTTGTCTCGGCAGCATTCATTTACGGGTTAAGCACGCTTTGTGCTGCCAGTTCATCACCCAAGGTGCGCACCCACTTACCTGCCAGTTCCATCGCGGTCAGCGACGATGCCTTAGCCACTTTCTTTAATCCCTCGGGCCTCGGCGCAGGGCGCGGTTTAAACCTCTACTATCTCCGGACATACCAGAGCGATTGGGCAGGCGATGATGCTTTTTTCCTGGCTGTCCCCGCGGCAGGCTTCGGTATGGAATTTGTTACTGCCGACGCACACACAGACTTCACGCGTTACACACTCTCCGGCGGACACCACTTGGGCAAAGCATTTTACTGGGGCACAGGGTACAGTTGGATAAATTCGGACGATAAAGGTTATGATGCATTCCGATCTATCGCCGTCGGCGTAATGTATCGACGACGTTACTTTTCAATCGGCGCAACCGCACGCGACCTCAACAGACCTAAATTGCTCGAAGAAAAATTCGGTCGCACTTATGACTTCGGGTTAGCACTCCGTCCGGGGACATGGCGGACCACTCTCTCGATTGACATGCAGAAAACGCAAGGTGTCGAGGATTTAGCATTTCGATATGCTTTAGAGGTACGCCCGATCCGTGAACTCATGCTTCGCGGGACCCTAAACAGCGACCTGAGTTTTGATGTCCGTTTCGGTATAAATATCGGGAATTGGGGGGTCGGAACAGGAAACGCCTTTGACAAAAACCGGGACGCACAAACCGGGGTCGGCTATTTCCATTTCTCCAATGCTATTAAAACAAAACCGATACCGCGCCGTCGGATGTTCCTTGACCTGCCGATGCGAGCTCTCAAAGATGTTCTCCCGATAGCAAAATGGGACAACAATGTCGCGGGGATTCTCATCCGTATCAATGGGAGCGATTACGGCATCGCACAACTTCAAGAGATGTCAGACGCTATCTTGGACTTCAGGGAATCTGGGCGTGTTGTACTCTGTTACCTTTCTAATTGCTCCACCGGCGACTACATCGTCGCATCTACGTGCGACGGCATCCTGATGCATCCTGCCGCCGAAGTACGGTTGATCGGGTTGCGGACAGAACGTTCTTTTTATAAAGGAGCGTTAGACATGCTCGGTATCAGAGCTGATCTTGAACGGAGCGGTCAGTACAAATCGATGACCGAGCCGTTCACAAGGCAAGAGATGTCGGACGTACACCGTGAGATACAGAATATTATTCTTGATGATCTCTATGAACAACTCGTAGACATCATCGCAGATGGTCGCGGATGGACACACGAAAACGTTAAAAAACGGATTGACGAGGGTCCCTACACAGCACGTCAAGCACTCGCTACTGAACTCGTAGACCGGATCGTCTATGAGGACGAACTCAATAATGTGGTAACCGAACTCACGGATACTCGCACCGATTTGGTGACATTAAGTGGCTACGCGAAGAGTCGGTTGTACATGCAAGATTGGCAGGTACCGCAGCCGAAGGTCGCAATTGTTGAGGCAAAAGGATTGATGTTAACCGGCGATAGTTTTATTGATCCGCTTTTGGGGACACAAGTGATGGGCGCAGATACAATCGCACGGGTTATCAGAGAAATAAAAGACGACGATGACATCAAGGCAGTTATTTTGCGAATTGATACCGGCGGTGGGCTTGTGGCTGCAGCCCATACAATATGGCGTGAATTGGCGCGACTTACAGAGGTCAAACCGCTCGTGGTCTCGATGGGCGATGTCGCGGCATCCGGCGGCTATTACATAGCAGCCCCCGCACATACTATCGTCGCCGAACCGGGAACAATTACAGGTTCTATCGGCGTTGTCAGTGGCAAGTATAGTTTCAAAGGGCTGTATGAGAAACTCGGTATCCATAAAGAAATTCTCAAGCGCGGTGAACACGCCGATTTTTATACGGACTATGGAGACTATCCACCCGCAGAGCAAGCGATCGTACAGAAACAGGTTCAGGAGATTTACGACGATTTCATCAAAAAGGTGGCGCTTGGACGAGCGGGGTTGACAGTAGAAGATGTGGACAGACTCGGACAGGGACGTATCTGGACAGGTAGACAAGCAAAGGAAAACGGACTTGTCGACGAGTTAGGCGGGTTAAGTCTCGCAATCGCAATCGCCCGGCAGCACGCAGGCTTGGGAGAAAAATCGTTTGAAATAGTCCGATTCCCTAAAAGAGCATGGCTGTCACAAATGTTCGGGAACCTACTATTTCCATTTACCACCCTATCTCGCACCAAACTTGGAAACGAGGGTGTAGAGAATGCGAAAGCGGAAACCGAATTACCACTATGGTTTATTACCCGTTATGCGGGTTTGAACACGACCACGAGGCTTGTAAACATAATCAGAAAACAGAGGCTTTTTCTCCTGATGCCTTATCACATAAGTGTGAGTAATTAAAAGAGAGTATACTTACAACTAAAATCTTAAAAACTGATGTCCGGAGCAGAGTTAAAATGCTGTTCGCTAAAAATCATTCAACACTGCGCCGAAAAATGGTCCAAAACCAAATCGAAGCGCGTGGTATCCATGCCCCTCAAGTACTTGCTGTCATGCGAAAGGTAGAACGACATCTCTTTGTAAAACCGCAATACCGCAATGTGGCATATAAGGATGGAGCACTACCGATTGATTGCGACCAAACAATCTCGCAACCTTACATCGTTGCACTGATGACAGACCTGCTCGAGCTCACGCCAACATCAAAAGTACTTGAGGTCGGCACAGGATGCGGCTATCAAACGGCAGTCCTTGCCGAGTTGGCGAAGGAAGTTTATTCCGTTGAGATTATATCGAGGCTTGCCAAAAGTGCGAAAACACGGTTGGACGGACTCAACTATCACAATGTCCATCTCAAAAAAGGAAATGGACACTATGGATGGCAAGAATACGCACCTTACGACGCTGTTCTTGTTGCCGCAGCACCTAAGGACGTGCCAAAACGACTCATTGAGCAACTCGCAATAGGCGGGAGAATGGTGATTCCGGTCGGCGATTCTGAACAAAATCTGCTTTTAATTCGGAAAGGTTTCCAAACTGGAAATAGCGCAACACCTGTTATTGAGACAAGCGAGGTTACGCCAGTCAGCTTTGTACCAATGACAGGGGCACTAAGATGAGTCCCCTTCAAAATCCTACCACGCTTCGGACACAGAAAATGTCGATTCGGGAGTAAAACAAACTATATGATTGACTCTAAAGGAAATGATAGATTGAAACACATACTTCATCTGCTTCTATTTATCGCGATGTTTGCTCCAACTATTACCTTCGCTGCATTTAACGACATCGGTGTTGGAGCAAGACCGTTAGGTTTAGGGGGCGCATTCGTCGCACTCGCTGATGATAGCAACGCTGCGAACTACAACGCCGCAGGATTAGGATATATTGAGGCAATTCACCTCGGTGGAACACACGCACAGCGTTTTAATGGACTCATTACTTATAACGCCATTAGTGGCATTATCCCTTTTGGGAAAATAGGTTCGATTGGGGCAAGTTTCGGGGACTTGGCAGAAGACTCCGACGTTTACCATGAACAGACAGCGCGTATCTCTTACGGAAATGCGCTTTTCAAACAATTCGCAATCGGTGCAAATCTGAAACTCTTCCGCACCTCTTTTAACGAGGCAAACGAATTCGTCGCTGACAACCCATATTTCGCCCAAACATCCAGTTCCGCTGTTTCTTTTGATCTTGGAGTGATCGCAAAGCCGTTTCAAAGTTTGAGCCTCGGCGCATCCATAGAGAATTTACTGCCCGCAGATACAAGTATCTCTCATGAGGAGACAGACCCGGTCCCCCTGAACATCCGCGCAGGCTTGGCATACAGGCTTGAATCTATCGCAGAGATGAGCGCGCAAGGCGCAGCGGTCAGCAATTTATTGAAAGGGAGTTTAGGAACTTTCGAGGTCGCATCTCGTAATGGAGAGATTTATGTACGCACAGGCGTAGAAGTCTGGTTGAATAAAGCTATCGCTGTCCGTGCGGGGTACGGCGTAAAGAATGGTGGCAATTCTGCGACGACCTTGAGTTTCGGTGGAAGTGCAAGACTTCCAGTCAGCAGTGCCGCCCTCCAAATTGATTACGGGTTTCAACTGCTCAGCGAAGACTTTCAGGGGAATACAACACACCGGTTCTCCATCAATTTGATACTTTAGAAAAGAGCGTATGCCATGAAAAATATAGTGATTGCTTTAACACTTATTGTAAGTCTATTTATCGCCATGAGCAGTTATGGCGCGGTTACCTCCGTTGGAGAGATAAACGTCGTCGGTCAAACAAAAGGCGTTGTGCCTGCCAGTTCAACGGTACCACTGATTGTGACGCTCGTCATAGATAGGTCACTCGCGGAACTGGGTGAAGAAATTAAAACCATTGAAATCGAAATGCCGTCCGGATTCCTAACGCAGTCCTCCTACTTCAAAGGTATTTTGCGGGACCGTAACCAAATCGCTGCCCGAGCAGTTATCTCCGGCGGAAATGTCCTGCGCGTTGAACTTGCTGATTTGATTGTTGATACCCAGAGCTCGATCTATGAAATTACCTTTGAATGCCAAACTCCGAGCACTGTTACATTAGAGGCTAGATTCAGAGCGCGCCTCCGCAATCTTGATGACGCGCCTATCGGTGAATTTATACGAGAAGGGCCGGCAGACGGGAAACTCAATAACGACAAGTTCACCTTGCAAGTAATTCCAAATGTGCCACCTAACCGAGTTATAGGTTTCACCGCTGAAGCCGATACGACCGGTGAAAACGATGTGACGCTCCGCTGGCAGAAATCAAATGATCCGGATGTTAACGGTTATCTCATCTATAGGGATAAAGAACTTCCTATTAATGTCGAGGAACGTTCTTCGACGACCTTTCGGGATGTAAATGTTCCCCCAGGAAATCATACGTATCAGATAACTGCTTACAAGACGCTTTTATTGCAATCAGAACGTTCGCCAATACAGACTGTAAATGTATCACCAGATACAGCTGCACCGGAACCGCCGATGATGATTGACATTATCCATTTAACAGATCGTGTAGAGGTTTTGTGGAAACCGAGTGTCAGTCGTGATGTGATACAGTATCAAGTCTTGTTCAGTCGATCAGAAACTGATAAACCCGTACCTCTTCACGAGGGTGAAATAGAGGTAATACCAGAAGATGAACTGACAGAATACAAATTCATTGATGAGCGGCAATCGTTTGTTGCCCGCACATTGTCTAATACCCCTGCATGGCCAACAGGCAATTACACTTATGCGATCATCGCAATTGACGAAGTAGGTAACGCATCCGAACCGATACAGAAAAAACTGCGTATCTTTGATAAACCCTATCCGAACCCATTTACCCCGCTTTCTTCAAATGACGATTTCAATAAAGTTGTTTTCCCTGCGAGCGCACTTGAAGATGGGTCAGGTGAATTCACAGTGCTTATCTACGACATTGATGGAATGCTCGTCAAGACCTTAAATCCAGATGGTCCCGATGCAACGAAATTGACCTGGGACGGGCGTGATGAAGCTGGGGAGATTGTAGAAAGTGGTATCTATGTCTACCAACTTCAAGTAGGGGAGAGTTTTACAATAGGCACATTAATCATCGCGAAGTAGCAACAGAAATTGAGATTCGCCACTACAGCCGCACGGCGCGGCTAAATTTTTAGACGCACGCCGCTACTTACAACATAGGGCAGCTTGCCGCAACTAAAAAAACTATTGACTTAATTCCGAATTTGAGGTTATATTATAGTTTTAATTAACTACAAGTCTTTGGCTTGTTAATGTGCATTAAATTTTTAACAGCAATTTTAGATCCCTGCAAAATACATCAAAAAGGGTATGCTGTTAACCGAACATCAAAAGGAGATATGATAACAATGAACAAGCTTGAATTACGCCTATTCTGGCGGATAACACTACTCACAGTCGTCGGCATCTTGGCATCATCTTTTACTGTTACAGCAAATTGGGATGTTCTTCAAAAACAGGACCCCGAAATTCGGGACTATATGTCGATCTCGTTCACAAGCGCAAAAAATGGTTGGGCAGTCGGTGTCTCACCACTGGAATTAGACTATCCCGGTTTTATCGGATATACGACAGATGGCGGAGCGACATGGAATAAAGCTGAAATTGATGTCGATGCTCAACTCGCCAGGGTCTATTTCTTAGATAAAAATCATGGCTGGGCAATCGGTGAAAACGGCAAGATTGTCGCCACGACTAACGGTAAAGATTGGGAAATACAAACCAGTAAGGTTGACAACTCGCTTAAAGGTATTTACTTCGTCAATAAAGAAGTCGGATTCGCTGTCGGAGCAAATGATACTATTCTCTCAACAAAAACAGGAGGACGGACTTGGAAGGTGCTTCAAGGTGGAATAATCGGTGCTGTGGGTGATGACGAAGCAACCATGTACAATGCTATTCAGTTCCTTGATGAATCCACGGGTTGGGTTGCTGGCGTACACCTTGTTCCCCAAGTCAGTCAAAATAGTGTGATTCAGAAAACGACAGATGGCGGACAGAGTTGGGATGCCCAGGAGACCGGTGCAGAAGATGTGCTTGAAGACATCTTTTTCTTAGATGATAAGCACGGCTGGGCAGTCGGTGAAAACGGTCTTATCCTCCACACGAGCAACGGTGGCGACAAATGGACAATCCAGATGAGCGGCACTGAGGAGACACTGAGAAGCATCCAATTCGCTGACAAATATATGGGCTGGGCAGTCGGTGGAGACTTAGGCGTCGGTGTGATTGTACATACCAATGACGGTGGTAAAAACTGGGAAGTCCAAGATCCCGGTGATCCCATGGTCCAACGGTTCCGAATGAACAGCGTCTTTATTTTCGATAAACAGGTCTGGTTAGCAGGTGGAAACGGTGTCGTCTTGTTAGGGAAATAGATGAAGCCCAGCAGGCGAGGAACGAACAACTCATATTGAGTCATCGGTCAAATGCTTAATGGACGGAGGTAGAATTTTGGAAACAGCTACATTCGCAACGCGAATGAGTCGATTGGGAACAGAGTCCGCTTTTGAGGTGCTTGCTAAAGCGAAGCAGCTTGAGGCACAGGGCAAAGATATTATCCATCTTGAGATAGGACAACCGGATTTTCCAACACCGAGTAATATCATTGAGGCAGCCTACCAAGCAATGAAGGACGGTCATACCGGTTATTGTCCATCTGCAGGTGTACCAGAATTTCGCGAAGTCGTCGCGGAACATATAACCGATACGCGCGGGATTAAAATACATCCTGATGAGGTTACAGTAACACCCGGCGCGAAGCCGATTATCTTCTTCACGATTCTTGCCTTAATAGACGATGGCGATGAAGTGGTTTATCCGGAGCCGGGGTTCCCTGTCTATGAGTCCGTTATTGACTTCATTGGTGGAAAAGCGGTGCCACTCCCCCTTCGCGAAGAGGTAGATTTTCGGTTCCGACTCGAAGACCTCGCCGACGCAATCTCTGATCGGACAAAACTGCTAATCCTCAATTCACCTCAGAATCCGACAGGCGGGATACTCACCCTTGAGGACCTTGAAGCAATCGCTGAATTGGCGCAGAAACACAATTTTTATGTACTGACAGACGAAGTCTATTCACGCATCCTCTACGAAGGTAAACATCATAGTGTCCTCAGCCTCCCCGGCATGAAGGAACGGACAATTTTGATCGAGGGGCATTCTAAAACTTACGCGATGACAGGGTGGCGGCTCGGATACGGTATTGCGCCGCAGGCAATCGCTGATAAAATTACCCAGTTAACTATTAATTCAAACTCGTGTACTGCTACCTTCACACAACTCGCTGGAATAGAGGCACTCACAGGCCCCCAAACTTTTGTTACAGAAATGGTTACCGAATTTCAGAAACGGCGTGATGCGATTGTGGATGGACTCAACGCAATTGATAGAGTGAGTTGTATCAAGCCTCTCGGTTCATTTTATGTATTTCCAAACGTAACGCAATTGCCCCTTTCATGTGAAGCACTTGCCGATTACATCATGGAAGAGGCAGATGTCGCACTTTTACCCGGAACCGCCTTCGGTAAGTATGGTGATGGATATCTCCGGCTTTCATACGCCAACTCCTTAGAGAACATCCAAGAGGCGTTAAGCAGAATGGAAACTGCAATCTCGAAATTGTAACTTTAAATATTGGGTTTTCGCTCCGATTTGTCCGTTGTCCAAATCGGGTTTTCTCCTACATGACGTTTCAGTATTTACATCGGTATTCCCGAACGTGCTATGAATAGCACGACTACAAGCGGATCGGTTCGTAGTGGAGCGATTCGTCGCCTCTTAATTACCGAATTATTTTTTCAAACTTCATTAAGGAGAACCAAACCCGTAATGTAATGGAGGGTGGCTCGAACGCGAAAACTGTTGGGTAACCAACAATGAAACTTATCCGCAAGGAAATATAGAAATAACGCGAAAACTGTTGAGTAACCAACAATGAAACTTATCCGCAAGGAAATACAAAAATACCAGAAAGCTACCGCACGGATTCCAGCAAGTACTACAAACCTCGGACCTGGGTTCGATGTGCTCGGGCTTGCCCTCCAACTCTATAGTCAAGTCACTTTGGAAGCCACCGAAACCGACACCCAAGTCCTTGTTAGCGGCGTAGATGCCGATAAAATACCAAGTACTCCAGAACATATCGCGTTTCAAGCGGTAGAACTTGTCTTTGACCGAAGTGGCACCAAATGTCCAAAAGGGTTCAAATTGCAGATAGAAAATGGAATACCTGCGATTCGTGGATTGGGTGGGAGTGGGACAGCCATTCTTGGTGGGTTACTAACGGCGAACGCACTGTGCAGCTCTCCATTTTCTAACGTAGAGCTCCTCAATTTTGCAACAGAATTAGAAGGGCATCCCGATAACGTTGCTGCTTCATTTTATGGCGGCATCGTCGTCTCAGCACAGGAGAATGCCCAAGTACATACGGTTCGGTTGGAATGTCCACCGGTGCTTTCGGTTGTGCTTGCTATCCCGGATTTTCCGTTATCAACCGAACAGGCGCGCGGTGTACTACCAACTTCTGTAGGTTTCGCAGATGCCATATACAATACAAGCCGAAGTACATTGTTAATCGCAAGTATTGCCACAGGACGATTTGAGATGCTCCGTATCGCTATGAAGGATAGATTGCATCAACCCTACCGTGCCGCCCTGATCCCCGGGTTTGATGATGTCGCAAAAGCTGCTACCACCGCCGGCGCACTCAGTGTCGCTTTGAGCGGCGCGGGACCAACTGTTGCAGCCTATTGTCTGGAACATACAGAGCAGGTGGCTAAGCAGATGCAGGCTGCCTTCAGCAAACATCAGATTGCATCTGATATTAAAATTCTAAAGCCAGATGTTGATGGCGCGAGTCTTCACGTTGAAAACCCATGAGAGCCAATCATTGAAAATTGATTGGATAACTAAACGCGCAAGTGTTTTAGTCCAGAAATTCTCGCTTGCAACTATAATAGACTTTATATAGTAAAGCACGAAAATAAGTTGACACTCCACGATAACGTTACCCACTCGTAGGGGCTGGGTAACCCAGCCCCTACGGTCAACCGCGCGTCTAAATAATTATGGGCTTTACTATAATTAACGATAGACCGTTGATCGGCGCGTTTTGTAAGTGGCTTATCAGCGGATATCTACATAGTTTCATATCTCATCATAAACGACACTGAAAAGTAAGAAAAAGATGTCAAATTTTCATACAGAAAACATTGCATCAATACTGAACAAGTTCGATTCCAACATGGAGCAAGGGTTGAGCGCAGAAGCCCTTGAGAAAGCGAAAGCGCGATACGGCAAAAACGAATTTGCTTCAGAGAAAAAAATATTTCCGCTTAAGGCGTTTCTGGAACCGTTACTGACATGGCGTATCATCGTTTTGACACTCGCAACGGCCATTTTGGTTGCCTTTTTCTCCAACGGCACGAGCAGCGTTACTCACACAGTCGGTATCGTCGCAGCAGTGTTAGTTATCCATATCGTATACGCGTGGGCGATAGTGTACCGCACTTGCAGTCGGAATGCTAATATTGACAAACTTATGGCGCATAGTATCAAAGTTATTCGACAAGGAAAATTTGAAAAATGTGCACCCGAGGACATTGTACCAGGCGATTTACTCTCGTTGACTGCAGGGAATTACGTGCCTGCGGATGCCAGAATCATTGGATCTGAAGGGCTTATGATTGATGAATCGGCACTCTTCGGCACCGAGGGACCCGTCCAGAAAATAAGCATGGATATTCCAGAACCTGCCTTACCACCAGAAAAACAGAACAATATCGCATTTGGTGGAACATACGTCGTAGCAGGCAATGGGTTCGCAATCGTTGTCAGGACTGGAAAACAGATAGAAATATGGAAGCGACATCAAGATGACCCCCCGGTATCTATGGCGAGCACTCTCGCTGAAAATGAAACACAGGATTTAAATACTATCATAAAAATAGGAGGCATAGTTGTCGCAGCTATAGCGGTAACTGTTAGTTGGTGGTTTGAATATCAGAATCGGGTTACCGATTGGCAGTCCTTAATCCTTCTGGGTTTGCTATTCGCACTCGCATCTGCACCGAGCAATGTTATTGGATTGCTCCGATTGTCGTTTTCTAAACATGCCCAAAAATTAAGAGAAAAAGGGATCACACTACGCAATTCAAGCAGCCTTGAAAAATTGAGTCGCATCACCCTCTTTTGTGCAAATGAAAATGGACTTGCGACGACACGTGCCCTAACAATCTCGAGTCTTTTCGTTGATGAGCAACTCGTTGATGGTAATACGTGGCGAACATGGTTGGATTCCCTGAAAGATCTTTCCGCCACAGAACGACAGAAAGCCGTTGCAGCGATACCACAAGGTGGGAAAATTCCTCAAGGTGCTCCGCACTTAGTGTTCACTGCTGGACTCGGCACCTCTGACGGACGGAATATGCCTAAGGCAGCGACTTCCGAAGCTGGGTCTAACGAGACAGCACCTTCACCCAAAGCTACTATCCAAAAGAATATGGAAAGACTCGGTTATCAATTGGATAGTGTCAAGGCTAAACTCCCTTTGGTGGATGCATACCCTTCTACACGGAACTATGGGTACCAAATGCAAGTGTTTGAGTCAGCGCCAGAGGACTATCTTAATGTTATTTTTGGAGACGCACAGACAGTCCTTGACACCTGTGGTTCCGTACTTGTTAATGGCGAAATTACATCCCTTTCGGACGACAAGTATGAAATGTATCATGAAATCATAGGCTATTTGCTCAGCACCAAATCCCAGGTCTATGGTGTCGCCTTTCATTCTTCTGATGTTATTCTGAAGCCACAAGAAATGGAGGACAATCCGATCTTCTTAGGATTTATGAGTTTCTCTATCAGCAATGATGAGGAAACCAAAACAGTTCTGAAATCCAGTCTTGACACCGGCCTTAAAATTATTCTCATCTCGGAAGGTAAAGAGCAAGAAACTGTTGACTTGGCGAAAGATCTCGGTCTTGTTCACAACCGGAAAGCAGTAGCATCCAGAGAAGAACTTGACGCAGTTTCGCGGGAACAGATCGACAACGAAACAGCCAAATGGTTTGCTTATTCGCAGCCAACTTGGGAACAGCGCCGGAATATCGTCCTGAGTCTGAAACGTCAAGGACACGCCGTAGGATTTTTGGGCCAAAATAGCGCCGATCTACGCGCGATGAATGTCGCGGATATCGCGCTTGCTAATAGTACGCACGCGTCGCATGCTGTTCAAGCTACTGCCGATGGCCTAATTAGCAATAAAGGCTTTCAAGCCGTAAGGGATGCGCTACTTCATGCACGTGAGGCGTATCACAACGCAGCTGGATTCCTACGTTGGAATCTTTCTTGTACGCTCTCCCTACTTTGCACACTTGCTATTGGAACGGTACTGCACTACCTCTATAAAATGCCGATGCCGTTGACGCTAACGCAGATAATTTGGGTACAATTTCTCACAACTTTACTACCATCATTAGGTATAGGCGCCGAACAGATATTCGCTGATGCCGACAATAGTGACTGGCACCATCGACCGACGCTCTTTTCAAGGGCGCGTTTTCTCTCAAGAACAACAGGCGTAGATATTATTTGCCGTGCCCTGACTATTAGTCTAATGGCACTCATCCCGTTCTTCTTTATGTTGTGGCGTTCACCGGCATTGTCGGATACGCTCGGCGTTTCGATACTCATGAGAGAGGCGTTATCAGTCGGAAATGCTGGAACTCCAATTTCCCCGGATATCGCGGTTGCCCGAACAGTCGTCTGTACGACGCTCATCCTGACGCATTTGGCAACATGCTGGCAAGCTTTGCGCTATCCATGGGAATCACTATTTCAAAGAATATTCGCAAATTTCCGGCTCATCGTTGTCTCCCTCGTCATTATCGTACTTCATCTGACAACACTCTATATTGAACCTGTCTCGCAGTTTTTAGGGATGGCACCACTCAAATGGGAATGGCAATGGACGCTCCTGTTTAGCCTGACGTTGTTCTTGTTGCCATTGAATCTGGCAATAAACTCGCGCCCAGATAACGACTACACCCAAAATCCGTAGGTCGGGATTCCAGCGATAATCCCTAAGATTGTCCACAGACTCCCGATGGTGAATTCCCCCAAGATTAACCCTAAGAAGAACGGGGCTACCTTCCGATGCCGCACAACGCCACCATATTGAAGAATCAACCACTTGATTAACCAACTCATGAAAAGACAACTCCACGTAACATGCATGCCCCAGCTCGTAGAGATGGCAAATCCCGCAGGGTGGAAGGGCCACCATACAAATCGCATCCGAAAAAACATCAGCACTGTCGTCAGTAGGAAACCGATACCCATAAATCCACTTTCAGCAATCAGGGTCTCTTCAGGGGCTTGCAACCACCCTGCAAGGCGACGGTACGGTTCTATCCCAAAAGCACTCAGAGAGGGCCAGTACGCACGCACTTCCATTCCAAGTCGGTAGCCACGGTCAATTAATGCCCAAAAACCCGCCAACGAACCTAAAACGGTCGCAAGCACTAACGCAAAGATGATACGATGCATCGTCATGTTGGTGCGTTCCATGATTTTAAAGCCCTCTAACTGATGCGGCATCGGGTGACTCCGATGCGCCCGATTAATAAACCAAAACATAGAGAACATAATCAGGTTGTCTCTTCCCAATTGACGTGTGCCAACAGTCCGAGTCAGAATTTCATCAGGACCAGAATAGTGCAAATCATGCACAGGTGTACCGAGCTCAGCGCGCATCCGGGTTATGGCGATCGAAATCATGTAATAGATAACAAAAAATGCGAACATCACCCAAAGTTCCGCGCCACCATAGTAGCAGAAAAGCACGAGGAATACCATTACGGCAATAAGACCGAGGGTCGCCCCACGATAGGACATCGCTTCTTGAGGTTCGCGCCCTGAAACACTGACGACAGTATTGGACTGTTGGGTGGTAAGTCCCACAACCGTTTTCGCAACGTGCAATAGATGTCGTCGACTCGCCCAAATTGCCAAAACGCACAGCGCGAGGTAACCCCCGGCTGCTTGCTCATTCATGTATGGGAAGCGAGGGAGCGTACGTAGACCCAGTGCAGCACCCAGTACACGCATAAATCGCCAATACCAGAAGAAAAACCAGCATGAAAACGAAAGATCTAAAGGAATAAAGAAACCGAGCCCGATTGCAAACGGATACAGTGAAAA
The DNA here is from genome assembly GCA_009845545.1 of Candidatus Poribacteria bacterium. Lineage (GTDB taxonomy): Bacteria > Poribacteria > WGA-4E > WGA-4E > WGA-3G > WGA-3G. Next base: position 4,288 of record VXZK01000025.1, on the reverse strand, counting down.
CGGGATGCTGCCCATCGCATTCCACGGGCTCTCCGTAAAGATTTGAAAACTCCGCACACGGGTTCTGAATTCGGGTAAGATTGGATATAAAAAGTTGATGCCGTTCCAAAGGGCGAGCGCGCCCGCAATGCCAAAACCGAGCCACATCAATTTGTTCTGAAAAAGGCGGTTCTGTGGGGTCTCTGTTAACTGAAGCGGAAGTTGAATTATCGGATAACTTAATTTTTCATGTTCAATCCATTGCTTGCGGACAATTATATTGATGCAGAGCATCCCGAAAATCAACACAGTAATAAAAGCAGTCCACCAAAGTACAGGTGTCGCCCATCCGAGCAAAGTCTCGACTGTATAGAGGGGCAACTCACCCTCATAATATCCACTTAAAAGGGACGGATCGCTAACAGTCAGCCACTCCGGGAGGAACGGGACGAACAGCTGCTGCCACTCATTTTCCGGCGTAGCAAAACGGAACGCATGCCCTAACATCGGCACCAAAATTTCAAGCATGTCGTGTCCAGTAATACCCGAAGCAATAGACAGCATCAGGTAAACAACTACCAATTCGCTCTGGACCAACGCCATCCTCGGCATAAAACGGCGCAATAATTGATTCACACCGATAACGACGAACAGACTGAAAATTACATTAAAAAAGAGGGAGATCGTCACAGGGTGACCCGAATACCGAATCACCTCCATCTCAATGACCCAATAGCAGTTAATCGGTATCAGGATAACAGCAATAAGAATAGATTTGGGTGTAACACCGTGGGCAGGAATTTGTGATGACGCTGACGATGCGGAAGTTTCAACTTCCATATAAACTATGACTCCAATGGGCGCGAACTAATGTCTTGTAAAATTCCGTCTGATAACACACCAGTGAATAATTTTACACAAATTTACCACACCCGCTATAACATGTCAACCTTTAAACCCATAATTCGGCAATAGATTTGAAATTGTCTGTCAACCGAAATCGTTACAGAAAATAGACTTTATTTTTCTCACTTTTTCATGTT
>VXZK01000025.1:0-3256 GCA_009845545.1 Candidatus Poribacteria bacterium | reverse complement strand
ATAATGACATTTGTCATACGTGTTTGTAAGTTGTGTTTTAATCGCAACTACCGACAACGAATCAGGATACAAAAACATGAAGCTATTCCGCTACATTAAAAGACAAATTGAGAAATTTTTTTATAAAGCTTACCAGCGGCGTTTGGAATCCGAGGCAAACACATGGAAAATTCCACGCCATATCGGTGTAATTCTTGATGGAAACCGCCGTTACGCCAAAGCCAGTGGACTTGAGAATGTTATCAAAGGACACCATGAAGGTGCAAACAAGTTAGAAGAGGTACTCCATTGGTGCGATGAACTCGGGGTTGAGATTTTCTCAATATGGATTTTTTCGCTTGATAACTTCAAACGCGCAGCACATGAAGTCGAAGGTATTCTTGGACTGATTGAAGGAAAAATGCGCGAACTCGTCACAATTGAAGGACTCCACGCCAACCAGATTAAGGTACGCGCAATGGGCGAAATAGAACTGCTACCGCCGAGCCTTCAAGAAGCGATTCGGGAAGCAGAAGAAGCGACACAACATTACGAAAAGTTCATCTTAAATGTCGCTGTCGCTTATGGCGGGCGCGAAGAAATCATTGAGGCTTTTCGCGGACACCTAAAAGCCGAAAGTGACACTGGTAAATCGGTTCGCCAAATCGCAGATGAACTCACTGTGGACAAGATTACACCATACCTATACACCTCGAACCTCCCAGACCCTGAGTTAATCATCCGCACCAGTGGAGAGGTACGGCTCTCCGGGTTTTTACTCTGGCAGAGCGTTTACTCGGAATTCTATTTTTGCGATACGTATTGGCCCTCGTTCCGTAAAATTGATTTCCTCCGTGCCTTGCGTGCCTATAGCCAACGCAAACGCCGATTTGGAAAATAAACCCGCAACGGTCCTGTAGCATAGGCTGTTAGCCTGTGCCGAATATTTTTCAATTAATATTAAGAACAGTTGTGTTAGGCGCGATCTATCAATGGATGGCATGCCCGCCGGCACCGTGTGTGCTCTCGGTTCTCACTACCAAGCCTGCTGCCCCCCCCCCCACTTTACATTTAATAAGTATTGGACTTCACAAGGTCTATACAACCGTTTTAAAAGTTGTCCGGATTTTCTGTGCCCGCATGCTGCCCTCGTCTTCCACGCGGCATCGCGGGCTTTTTGTGTTGCATCGCAGACCACCGCAACAAACGCAGTCGCTCGCGATGCGACTTTTTTGTTTGACAAGCGTCCAAGTGCATGGTATCTTAAAGGCAGGGACGTTTGTCGCCACGTGTGGAAGACATCATCAAAGCAAGGAGTGTCCCCCTATGCGAAAACGCATCCACAGCTGGTTCCCCCTCGTTCTACTTTTACTGATGGCGACGCTCGGGTATGCCGTGCGCGCCAAAAACGCGCTGCAGACATCATGTCGCCGAAGTCCCGAAATCTGTTACCCGAAACCGATCCCGCCGTGTGAATATATCTGTCCCAATGTGGACACAAGATAACGCGCCCGGGCAACAAAGGAGTGAAAATATGTTTATCCGAAAATACTATCTACCGATCTTGGTATTTCTACTGCTGATTGTGGGTATAGGGCTTTACTACCTACAGACACGCCCGCCGAAAGACCCGATCGTGATTATCAAACCTGTTGAACCTTTACCCAAATCAGAGGTGAAAGCCCCCGTTGAGGATACCTCGCAAGGTGGACACTTCCACGCCGATGGCACTTGGCACGAGGGACCGCATGAACCTGTGGCGGAGACACCCCCAGCAGCAGTGCGATCTCTCAGCGATGCGGAGTTGGCGGAGATTCCCGAGGACATGCCAGAGCCAGACATCCCACTGCCCACCGATCTGTCGGATTCTCAGGCACTCAACAGATGGAAAGAAAAGTACATTGCGGAATGGCAGAAATATATCCATGCCCTCGATCTGCCCATAAAAAGGCTGACGACAGAGATAGATCAGATGACGGTAGAACTTCCACCAGAGAACGCACCCGATTTCGCTGCAGCGAAAGCCAAACTGCTTGCGAAAAAGCGGGAACGCCATAAATTGGGTGTAGAAAAAAATGCCCGTGTTCATAAGTCGATGGCTACGACTGACAAACTCTTTGCGGACAACATAAAGAGTAAATAAGGGGGTACCTATTATGAAACGGGATTATTTGAGAACTCTAACACTTTTCCTTATCCTCTCGCTATGCGTACTGGTTACACTCTCGGCGGAACTCACATTAGAACGAGCGAGAGAGGTTTTATCTACAGCAGACGGTCAGCTTGGCAACGCCAATATCCATCTGGGGTTTGCACACACAGAGATGCATACCAAATATGTCGAATGGACACAGAACGAAGAAGAACTCAACCGCGATAACTTAATCGCCGCTTCCACTGCTAGGGACCCTGCCGCTTTAGCAGCATTAGGGATAATGCACGCGGCGGACATCTCTGACAAACTCAGGCTCTCACGAGAGCTCGCGGGAAAAATATCGACGTTCAATACAAAGCAAAAAGCGGTAAATGACGCAGATAAAGCCCTACAAACGGCATGGAATAATTACATTCCACTCGCGCAGCACCTTTCTCCAGGAGAGCGGTATGTGATAATAAACACTGCGGCCAGACTAAGTCCCGTCTCTGCGAGTCTGACATGCCCGGTTTGTAATGTCACATATTCCGGTGAAAATTTGGGTGGCATCGGGGATCATATCACTTTATGTAACGTGAGCGGACACAAAGTGAGTCCATACCCGTATTGGTCTTGTGAGAGCAGCGGATGCCCGCTCTCCAATGAGCATCATACTTTCCTCTGTCGTGGTGGTTGTGGCAATCTATTCAAACAGCCGACCATCATTTCACCACCCCCTGCCTCTCAGGGTGTCGGCAATTATACAAAGGTACGATCACGGCTATGATTGTCAGGTAGATGTATCCGGCCCCGGGAACTGCCCGAACACAGCCTTTACGTGCAAGACACCGGAATGTCCTAACGATGCGAACCATCTGGAAGACGGTGAGTGTGGAAGACATAAAGTCAGAAAAGGGGATGCTGCGGCAGTTAAGGCGCATCAACGTGTTGACAAATCCTGTCCTGCGACGTATACATATCCGAGTGGACGCACCATCTCTTGCCTCATTCGTATCGTGTATAAGTGTGACGAACATACTTTCCACGATTATGATCCGGGTTCTGGGACGAACCCACCGCCAGAAAGTTTTTCCACACCACCATCGGGAGGTGGTAGCACCCCGCCTTCAGAGAATCCTGTTG
>VXZK01000068.1 GCA_009845545.1 Candidatus Poribacteria bacterium | reverse complement strand
CCTAACAATATCAACCACATACTGATCTCCAAAAAAAATGGGGGTAAGTGACAAATCTCGCCATATCGGGGCCCAATTACCTCAGTTCAGGGCCCGGATTCCGATTCCATTTTAGCGGTTCAACGTCGCTTTTACAGATGGGTGCGAGTTCGGCAATTCGCGCCCAATCGGCATCCGACCAAGCAAGACGCTGTCGGAGTCGTCCGATATGTGCTTGCATTTCTGCTGGTAGCAGCGCAAAAAACGGGTGATACCAGAGCGTAATCACGGTTCGGCGTTCATCTGATTGATTGCCGTGTGAAGCGTGTAACAAACGAGAATCGCCGATAACCAAGTCTCCCGCTTTCACGGGTATATCCACTTCACCCGGAAAGTGTTGATAGGCGGGGTGGTCAGCATTATCAACGCGTTGGAGTGCTTCACCATAGTCACCCAAAACAAATTCAATCTCCAAATTTTCACGTTGCGTAATTTTTTCGGCTTCAGCAAGAAAGTTGGGTGATAGGTCCATGCCAACAATATGATAGCCGCGCCGAGCAAACGCCCGCGTATAACTTCCGATTCCGCAGCCTGCGTCCAATATGATGTCCGTTTCAGAGAGTTGTAGTGCCTTTTCATAGAAAGGAAAATGTTTTTCTATAAATTCTGGTGCCTCAAAATTGTGTCTGGCATGTTCAAGATACCAACTATCGTATACCTTGTGCCCAAAATCGGTTCTAAGAAACTCGAGAGGGGGATCGTTCATTTTTCCTCGTAAAGTAAAGATAGATTATTCCTTGCCTGGGTTTATTCGTTACTTTATCCATCAAACCACATTTATGAACAAATGTCAAATGAATTTCAGGCACTCAGATACTATTAGGACTTACGCAAAATTGGTTCAGAACGCCTATTTTGATATAATAAAGGCACTTTCTATCAGGGTTCGGTGCGGTTAGAAACCGCACCTACCAGGGGAGTGCGTAAGTTCTAACTATATCAATCGGATGGTGTGGTTGGAAAGTGGCTTCACCCATGGGAAACAGAAGGATAGAAGTATGAAGGAAGGCGAGGGGATCTTGAAGGAACACCCCAACAAAACCCTGTATGAATTCGGACAATGGAGAATTGAATAGCTCTGGGATACTCCTAATTTTGACTTTTTTCTCAGATATGGTATGATACCGTCAATACCTTATCAAATAAGATTAAAGCATCAGGCAATAGGAGAAACAGATGTCGAATATTGTAAGCCGACACATTCGTCTTAAGAACCGGATTGTGGGTATGCCCAAGGAAAGCGATTTTGAACTCATAGAGGCACCCCTCTCGGAACCCGCTGCAGGAGAGGTACTCGTCCAAAACCTTTACACGTCAGTAGACCCATATATGCGTGGTGGTATGCGGTCCGCCGAGCTCGGTAAACCGTTGGAAGGTAGATGTGCTGGTCAAATTGTGGAATCAAATAGCGATCAGTTTCAGGTCGGGGATTATGTGACGGGGATGTTAGGGTGGCGGGATCATTACGTCGCGCCGGCAGAGCGTGTAACGGCTGTTGACACGACAATCGCGCCGCTGCAGTCGTTTTTAGGCGCGGTCGGTATGCCCGGACGCACTGCCTACTTCGGATTTCTGGAGATCGGTCAACCGAAAGCGGGTGAAACAGTTTTCGTTTCCGCAGCGGCGGGCGCGGTCGGTTCAATTGTGTGTCAGATCGCCAAAATCAAAGGCTGTCGCGTCGTGGCGAGTGCAGGTTCTGATCAGAAGGTCGCGTGGTTACTTGAAACAGCAGGCGTTGACGCAGCATTTAACTATAAAAATGTTGACGATTTGGAAGCCGAACTCAGAAAACATTGCCCTGATGGGCTTGACATCTACTTCGAGAATGTCGGTGGTAGACATCTGCAAGCTGCACTTGCTGTCATGAATATGCACGGACGCATCCCTCTGTGTGGTATGATATCCCAATATAATGATATTGAACCTACCCCCGGTCCGACGAATCTCAGTGCCGCCATCGGCAAACGGATCAAATTACAAGGGTTTATCGTTACTGATTTCATGGAACGGAACGCTGAATTTTACCGTGATATGCGCGAATGGATAGGTGAAAGCAAAATACAGTGGGAAGAGACAATCATAGAAGGCTTAGAGAATGCACCAAAGGCTTTTATCGCGCTTTTCACAGGCGAGAAACTTGGGAAGATAATTGTTAAAGTTGGATCCGAATAAGTATACGGATTAGAGACAATAGTTCGCTTCTACAGCAAGAAAGGAGTTTACAATGGGAACCAGAACTGCACGCGCCACTGTGATGAGTGGCAAAAGTTTTGAAGTCCGAGAGTATCCGATCGTTGACCCTGAACCCGGCACAGTACTCGTGCGTCAGGAATTGGGCGGTATTTGTGGTACCGACCTCCACAACTGGGAATTTCAGCGTATCAATCACGATATTATTCTTGGACACGAAAACGTCGGTGTGATTGATGCTCTGGGAGAGGGTGTCGAAACGGACTACCTCGGAAATCCGGTTAAAGTAGGAGATAGGGTTGCGCTCTCTCCGAGCGGTGGTCTCGGCTTTTCGCCATCGGAGGAAGTACCGTATCTGCGCGGCGGCTTCAGTGAATATATCTACCTATCAAACCCGTCAACAAATATGTTCCTTAAAACCGACCTACCACCTGAAATTGCGGTGCTCGCGGAACCTGCCTCGTGTGCGGCGCATTGCATCTCACGTGGAAAAATCGAATTCGGGGATACGGTTGTGATTCAGGGAACCGGTCCGATCGGACTGCTTGCGCTTAATTGGGCGAGAGTCTCTGGTGCAGGTAGGCTTATCGTTGTCGGTGGACCTCCCGGCAGGCTTGAGATGGCAAAAAGATTAGGTGCAGACCTCATCATAGATATTGCGGAAGTGCCAGACCCTGAAGAACGGAAGCGGATTGTCCGAGAAAATACGTCACAAGGCGAAGGGGCGGATGTGGTTTACGAATGCACAGGTTTCCTTGCCGCTATCCCGGAAGGTTTAGACTACATCAGATATGGCGGTACTTATGTTGTGTATGGACATTTCGTGGATGTCGGCAGCTTTGACTGCAATCCAAACCAGATGCTTATGCGTAAAAACCTACGATTGGAAGCCGGATGGGGTTTTGAAAGGAAGCACTTCCTACGCGCTATCCCGATGCTTGAGAAACATGCGTCCCTCTTCGACGGGTTTGTGAGTCATATTCTGCCGTTGGAAGATGTATCTAAAGGGTTCGACGCACTTCACGGCAGTTATCACTTAGATGGGAAGGATGCGATTAAGATTGCTGTTAAAGGTGGTGCTACTGGGTAATTCGGGGTTACTTAAGGAAACACTCAAGCAAAAACACCCTCCCACAGGCTCTTGTATTTTGAGTTGTAGGCGCGGCTGAAAACCGCGCCTACAGTCTCGGTCAATTAGGCAAATGCGTCTACTTCAACATCTGCCAGAAAGACCCGCGCATTATTCTGTAAGGCAGACCTGTGGACTGCCGCCTCAAACAGGAGTTCATTCCATGCGGCTTCACCATCTGCGGGAAAGGCTGTATCGGCATGCATTGCTTTGATGACACCATCCGCCATCCGTTTGAAAGATTCTGGCATTTCCGGGTTGCCTTCCTCTGCTTCCCAAACTTCCTCTATTTCAGAACTATTCGCTTTTCTGCGGACATAAGAGCCTTCCAACCCTTTCGCCTCGGCGTAAGATTCATCGCCAAGCACCTTGACGCGGAGCGGATGATCGTCGTAGCCCCATAGGTTTGTACCGCTGAGAGAGCCGATAACGCCATTTTCCCAACCGATATGAATCAAACGTCCCCAACCGCCGGATGCGCTCGGATCCCCGACAACACTCACCCATTCGGGTCTGCCAACTGTCCAGAGAATTTGGTCAATGATATGGGACCAACAATTGAAATGTGCGCGCGCGTGTACCATCCGAATCTCACCCAACCGCCCCTCGGCGACATCATCGTGCAGTTTGCGAAAATGGTGCATAAACCGATAGTTGAAATCGATTCCGAATTTGAGGTTAGAATCACGCCATGTTCCGATAGCAGGTGCCGCGATGCCGAGGTCTTCCTCGCGTACCCGCGCCTGTCCCTCTAATCCACAGAGCGGTTTCTCTGTGAATACGTTCTGTCCGGCTTCGAGCAACTGGCGCAGTGGTGGGATCCGTCGGGTTTCGTTGACAATAAGAAGTACGAGATCTGGATCACAGTTTGCTAAGAGTTCCTCAATCGTAGGATACCCCGGTACCCCGAAGTGTTCCTTCGCTTTCGCAAGTAGTTCTGGGTCCATATCGCAGACAGCCACAACCTCTCCATCTGGATGGGCGTGGAAGTTTCCGCCGTGCATCATTCCCATCCCTCTACCGCTGATCAGTGCACATTTTGTCATAGTAAAATTCCTTTCTGTTTACCGATTATTCGATTTCAATTGCCCCCAAGTGGTAGCAAGTTTCCCTTCAGGTTGAACGGCAAGCCTTGTTGGATCAAAGTTATCAGCGAAAATCTCCGCTTCATGTTCAGGTGTCGCAACGACCACATTATCGATGCCATAGATACCGAATTTCCAGCAGTCAAAACTGATATTTCCTGACTTATAGGTATTGTCCTTGATTTCCCATTCAGCGATCTGTATTTTTTTATCAGTGACATCCCAGATATGAACGGTGACGCGCTTTTCTTGTGTCATTAACGCTGCTTTCAATATAAAATGGTCAGACCCCGCTGGGTAGTTCCCGCTTGCTTGTCCGCCCTTCACTGGAAAAGGTTGCCAAGCATTAACAGGTCCGTCTTTATTCGTTGTCACTTTGACGTTGCTGCGTCCCCACCAGCGCATCCAGTAAGAACCGTTTGGGGTCTGTCGTAACGCACCGCCACCATCTCCCTGTCCGCTCCATTCTATGATGAACCATTCGTAATAGATGATGACATCGTTGAAATGTTGAGCGGACCGAAGGCTCACGTAGTCTCCACCGGATTTCCCTTGGTCTAAATAGAGGATACCGTCCTTTGGGTAGACAAATTTAGGAGTGTTTGTCTGCCATTTGGTCGTCAAATCCAGTTCACCCTCAAAATCTTCCTGCAACAAGATTTCCCCGGACGCATTAAGCGTCACAAAAGCGAGTTTCATTAGAATCAAGGCACATCTGAGCGTATGCATCATTTTCTAACTCCTCTGTTCGGGTCCATAGAGTTGAACGAGGTTCAACAAAACGAGGTAAAGTTCACCTGACCGAATGGTTCTGAAACCAATCATCGGCAGTATAGCAAACGCTGTTAAAAACCTCAAGAAAAACTTTTCTCGGACGCTTCAAAACAGATGCGGTGCAACCGGATTTTTCTTGCGGACGCTTCGATAACATGCTATACTTTGACACTATATTCTGTATTTGAAATGCTTGAAACGAGAAAAATGTGTGGAGAAGACGCAACACAATGACATCACAAAAATTTCCCTCAATCGGTTTTATTGGACTCGGAAATATGGGCGGACGGATGGCGAAGAATCTTCATAACGCCGGGTATCCGCTTATCGGCTATGATATTGACGCGGCAAAATGTGGGGCACTTGCTGCAATAGGCGCGACGGCGGGTAAGAATACGACCGAAGTCGTCAGAAATAGCGATGTTATCCTGACCAGTTTACGTTCTTCAGATATTTTTTGTAGTGTCGCCGAACAACACTTCATCCCTAACGCTCGTGAGGGGCACGTCTTCATCGACTTAGGCACGACAGAAGTAGAGAAAACGCGGGCCATTGCGACGGCACTCGCCGAAAAAGGGGCTCCGCTTATAGATGCCCCTGTGAGTGGCGGACCGCACGGATCTGAAACAGGTACGCTTCGTATTTTTGTCGGCGGCGATACTGCGGTTGTCGAAAAATGTCGTTCGATTTTGGAGGTACTTGGGGAACCGAAATATGTGGTGTATTGCGGTCCGAGCGGTTCAGGGCAGATCGTCAAGGGTGTGAACCAACTGGCGATGGGACTGGGTGCTGCAGCATATATGGAAGCGATGGCATTTGGCGTTTGTGCCGGTGTGGATCCAAACGCAATTCGTGAAGCGGTTGGTATGGGTGATGGTTGGCGTGGACAGTTTGATGGAATCGCTAAACGCATCATTGACGGAGACGGGAAGCAGCTCGTTGTGAAATATCCGGAGTTGCCCTATTTCCTTGCTGCTGCAGAAGCCGCTGGATTTGAAATCCCCTTAACTGAAGCCCTCTACGAATTTTGTAGGAACGAGAATTACGAGATGTTTGACAACATGAACCGCCCCTCGCGTTCATTTTGGCGGACATTGACAAAGGATTCAGAGGCAGAATAAGGTCAGTCTGCGTCGAAAACTCGTGACATTTCGACCTGTAGTAGCGCTAAGAGTTCACTTTTCAAGTGAATGAGAGCGGTATCAGTGACGTTACGCGGACGGGGCAAAGGAACAGGAATCTCTGCTTTGAGTGTTGCAGGTCTGGCTGTGAAAACATAGATTTTATCTGCAAGTAGGAGTGCTTCCTCAATATCGTGGGTGATGAGCAGCACGGTCTGTCGTGCTTCTGCCCAGATATCAAGCAGAATCGACTGCATGACGGTGCGGGTCATTGCATCCAAGGCACCGAAAGGTTCATCTAAAAGCAAGAATTCCTTCCGAAAAAGAAGTGTTCGGACGAGCGCGACGCGTTGTCGCATGCCGCCTGATAACTGCGTCGGGTAACTATTTTCAAATCCACTCAAGCCGAGTTGTACCAAACGTTGTTGTGCTTCTTCCTTTGCGGTGTCAAGCGGTTCTCCCTGAATTTCTGGACCGATGAGTACGTTTCTAAGGACCGTCCGCCACGGTAAAAGGAGATCCTTTTGTTGCATGTAGGCAAAGTCCCCTGTGTTACCGCTGATTCGCTCGCTGTTGAGGTAAATTTCGCCCGTATCTGGCGCGAGCAGCCCAGAGATGATATTAAAAAGTGTACTCTTGCCACAGCCGGAGGGACCTAACAAAGCGACAAATTCTCCGTCATCAACGGAGAAATTCAAATCGTCCAGCACCGGCAATTGCTCCGCTTTCTGAACAAAAGTTTGGGTTAGATTTCGGACCTCTAATTTGCTCATAATCCGTACGGGCATTCACCCTTTCGCAGCACGTTGGCGGAAAAATCCGATAAGCGGTTTTACATAAGGTTCGTCTGTCCTAATAAGAATAGAATCCACCTGACTTGCCCGGAAAATCTGGCGACGTTCTGCATCAGCACGCTGATTAAGTGCTGTGTATAACTGCCGTGCTTCCGCAGAACGCGTATCAACAACCATAGTCTCGCCGCTCTCAGCATCTTCGAGTTCTATCAACCCGACATCCGGCAATTCCAGTTCTCGCCTGTCCTGTAGCATGATAGCGATGAGTGAATGTCGCTTGCTACTCAACCGTAACTGCTTTTCGTAACCAGTGTCCTTAAAATCAGAGATGAGAAACACAACACTGTGCGGTTTAAGCACCTTATCAACGAACGCCAATGCTGTTTCAATATTCGTTCCCGGCTGCTGCGGTTGAAAATGGAGGATATCGCGAACGACGCGCAAGACGTGCCGCTTCCCCTTCCGTGGCGCGACGAAGTGTTCAACGGTATCAGTGAAACAGATAAGCCCGACTTTGTCGTTGTTTTTAATAGCGGAAAAGGCGAGTAATGCTGCAATTTCGGCAGCGATTTCTGCTTTTGTCTCAGCGATACTCCCGAAACTGGTGGAGGCACTCATATCCACAACCAGCATCATCACGAGTTCGCGTTCTTCTACGTACTTTTTGATGTAAGCCTGCCCCATGCGTGCGGTGACGTTCCAATCGATCGTACGGATTTCATCGCCGACTTGATACTCACGGACTTCATCAAAGGTAATCCCTTGTCCTTTGAAGACACTTTCATATTCACCCGCGAAGATGGTGTTAACCAAGCGATTGGTAAATATTTCGATGCGTTGGATTTTTTTCAGGATCTCTTTTTCGTTCACCGGTTATAGTTCCTACTGTATTCTTTTTCCAACAAGTTTCTGCTTGCAAGCGATGCTGAAAAGACTTGCTTAACTATCGGAATGCCATTATACTATCACAAAAGAACAGACAGATCAACGCTTTTTTAATGGCGGTCGGCGGTCAGCAGTCATCAGAATAGCCAACAGCCGATAGCCAATTTCAGGATAACTATGGAAAATCTATTTTTGGACAACACCACAATTGAAATCCATCGTGAGATTCAAAGAGGGAACATCCATCATGTTGTCTTTGATTTCGATGGGACAATCTCGCTCATCCGAGACGGCTGGCAGAATGTGATGGTACCGATGATGGTTGAATTTCTTCAGACCGAAACGGATACCACCGAGACACCAGAACAACTCGAAGCCCTTGTCGTTGAATTTGTGGATAGACTGACGGGTAAGCAGACGATCTATCAGATGATGCAATTAGGCGAAGAGATTGAGAAACGCGGCGGAACCCCGAAGGAACCGCTTGCGTACAAAGACGAATACAACCGTCAATTGCTGCCGGTTGTCGAAGAACGGATCGCGGGACTCGCTGCAGGGAAACTGTCTGCCGAACCGCTCCGGGTGCCGATGTCCCTTGAATTCCTCCAAAGCCTACGTGAGATGGGGATAAACTGCTATCTTGCCAGTGGGACAGATGTTGAATTCGTGAAAAACGAAGCGTCACTCCTCGGCGTTGCGGCATACTTTGATGGCGGGATTTTCGGTGCGTTGCGAGAATATAAGAAGTTCTCTAAAGCCATGGTTATTCAGAAGATTATCACGGACTTTTCACTTAGCGGGGATGAATTGCTTATCATTGGAGATGGGTACGTGGAGATCGAAAATGCGAAAGCGGTGGGGGCAATCGCTGTCGGTGTTGCATCTGTAGAAGATAATAGGTACAATATGAACGCCGACAAACGGGAACGCCTTATCCGCGCGGGTGCAGACATCATCATTTCCGATTTCCGTGAAGGCACGCAATTGATAGATTATCTATTTAATTTTTAATTGAGGTCGGTTTATAATTCTTGTTTGTAGTAGCACAATTCTGCGGTGTATTCGCCCAAATGCGATCTGCATTATTGCGCGTTCCAACGGGTGATGAATCACCCTACTACGAACCGGCCCCATTTTATCTCATAAGCAGACTTACAAGGAACACACTATGACGAAATACGCCAAAGCGTCCGTTCATTCTTCCGAACTACGCGAATTTCAAGACGACCAGACGGGCGCGCATATCTATCAACTCACAAACGATACCTCTATTAACCATAATCTCTACTTCCTGACATCTTCGTTCACGCCTGACCAAGCACACGTCATCTTTACCTCTTATCGTTCAGGAAAACCGAATTTCTTCAAACTGGCATTTCCCAACGGTGATATTGTGCAGCTGACGGATGCCGACGACATTCACGGCTATTCCGGCGTGATTTCTAAAGACGGTACTGAACTCTTTTACACGCAAGCAGACGCTATAAAGGCAATCCACCTCGACACTTTTGAGGAACGCGTGCTTGCAGAATTCCCCGGTGGAAGTCTTGGCGAGTGTAGTGTCAGCGCGGATGAACGGTTTATTGTAACGGCGATGAAACGTGACGATAAATCGCATATTACTGTGACGGCTACCGATGGCAGCGGCGGTGAGGTTATCTATACGTCACCAGATCAGACGATTATCCATCCACAGTTTCATCCGAAACATCCTGACCTCATTGCGTATTCCGGCGATCCGGCACCCCGGATGTGGACCATCAAAAGGGATGGCACAGAAAACCGTTCGCTCTATCAACATGACAACAACGAGTTTCTCGTTCATGAGACCTTCCTCGGTGCCTTAGACGAATTAATTGTGACGCATTGGCCCTATGCCCTTCGGCGGATGTCTCTGGAAACCCTACAAATGCAAACGATTGCCGATTTCAATGCGTGGCATATCGCTAGCAATCGCGATGGGACAAAGGTCCTGTGCGACACTGTTCACCCCGATATCGGTTTGCGGTTGGTAGATGTGGAAACGGGCGAACATACACCTATCTGTTACCCACAGAGTTCCTCCAGTGGCAGTCAGTGGAAAACGGATCGGTATGCGCTTGCCGAGGATTGGGCAGCGGCGCAACAGTCAGGCGATCGCGAGAAAGCCTTGAGTTGGATGGAGATGAAGGTGGATACCGTCTATGGTCCGCAGTGGACGCATCCGCATCCGTCTTTTAGTCCTGATGAAACGGCTGTTGTGTATACATCGGATGTTTCAGGGCATTCGCAGGTTTATGTCGCTGTGATTCCGTAGAGTGAGGATGATGAGACAGAAACAGTGAACAGGTGTAGAGAGCGGTTTGCGAAATACGCTGCACGTTGTTCCAGACTTAGATGGTGAAATCTATCTGAAACAGGAAACCAGGCCACTTGCGGATGTCAATAATGATGGTGTTGTGAATATCCAAGACTTAGTGCTTGTTGCGAATGCTTTTGGTGAAGCGGAACCGGATCTTAACGGTGATGAAGTCGTGAATATTCAGGATTTGGTGATTGTGGCAAATGCTTTTGGGCAGTAACTGCTAAAGTCGGGCTACAAACCCCTCCTACAAGAAGTCGAACAGCTCCAAGACTATAGATAGACTATAAACATGCCGCCCTTACAGGGCTGAAGATGATGCGAGACATGTATCTATAAACATTGTGAAGAAATCCGCAGAAACACCCAAGCAAATACCCCAAGCAAATAAACCCTACGGGACTGAAGAGTTTTTTGAAATCTTCAAGGTTTTCGCGTAGAATCCGGTTCGGTTCCAAACCGAACCTACCGGGCCTGGTATCAAGACGGTTATTTTTTCTAAAATTGACACCTATGGATATCCTAACTCCACAGCCTATCGTGTGAGCGTTCGGAATCCCATTCAGTTGTGGGTGCGAAGTATGCTGTTTCGTCGCGATGGAGATGCTCTCGGATGACCTCTTCGTTAAGGTCAATGCCTAAGCCGGGGGTTTCTGGGACATCGATATAACCGTCTTGGATAATCGGGTTCGGTAAACCTGTCACCATTTCATCCCACCACGGGTTATCGACAGAGTGGTTCTCCAACACCATGAAATTTGATGTTGCTGCGGCACAGTGGACGCTCGCCATTGCGCAGATAGGTGTGCCTGCCATGTGGAGTGCCATTGCGATACCGTGTTCTTCTGCGAGATCGCCGATCTTCTTTGTCTCCAAAATTCCACCGGATGTGGCGATATCTGGATGTGCTATGGCGATGCCTCGGCTCTCAAACAACGGCATGAAATCCTCTTTGCAGTAGATGTCCTCACCTGTGCAGATGGGTGTTGCACATGAATTGGCGAGACGCACATATTGGTCGGTATACTGCCACGGCACCATATCCTCGAGCCATGCGAGGTTGTATTTTTCTAATGCCCTCGCCAGGCGGATACAGTCTTCAATACCGATATGCCCGAAATGATCGACTGCAAGTGGGACCTCATAGCCGATAATATCCCGAACCGTCTCCACATATTCGCAGAGTACAGTGATCCCGTTCTCGGTCAGGCGGATGCCGGTAAAGGGATGCATCAGGTTATGGGTGTCTAAATTTCCGTGAGGGGCAGAGAGGGTACCCGGTATACCGCGTAACAGCCCAACACCGATGTCCATCTTCAGAAAGGTGAACCCTCTGTCGATGCGTTCCTGAAGTTTGATCCCCATCTCTGCAGCGTCTTTAAGCGAAGGCGTATCGCTATAACATCGGATTTTGTCTCGGAATTTGCCACCGGCGAGTTGATAACACGGCACGCCGTACGCTTTACCGGCAAGGTCCATCAGTGCCATTTCAATCCCGCAGACCCCACCGCCTTGTCGTGCGTGGTGCCCGAACTGCTTAATTTGCCGAAAAATTTTATCAACATTACACGGATTTTCGCCCAAAATACGGCTTTTGAGCATCAGTGCGTACGTCGGACTCGCGCCGTCTCTGACCTCACCAAGTCCGTGGATACCTTGATTTGTATCCAGTTTCAAGATGGGCCCGCCGACTTGGGTTCGGACGATCCGCATGTCAGTAATTTTCAGTTCAGAAGGTTGAGAAGCGGTATTGACATTTGATAATATCTGTTGATTTTCCATTATACTTCCCTTTCTGATGTGGCGTTTAACGCGGTATCCAGTATTTTCAAATGAAGTGCGACGCGTTGTTCAAGTTGCCAGACTGTCGGTGTTTCAGAGATGATAACATGTTCGCTATGAAAATGCAACAGGTAAGGTGCTAAACCTTGGGTCCCCCATGCGTTGGCAACTTTGTAGACACCTTCAGCAAGGTCTGGTGCATCTTCACCGGGGTCTTCTGGATCTATTGGACCGACGCCTTTGGCAGCAGTGGCGAGATCGGGTCCAATATACTTCTCGTCCCGCTTGCCTTCGTAGAGGTAAAAACCGGTTGCATCATAGTCCTCGTGAAAATCTATTGCAAGCGAGAATTGGGTCTGTCCGAGTGCCTGCTTGACGAGCATCACTTCTACAATATCATCTGTTTCAAAAGATCGGTTGATGTCTATGCCGTTATGTGTCTCACGTGTATCGTGAACGTAGCCGTATGGATTGATGCACGGGATTATGGTAAATGAAAATTTTTTCAGGAGTGCCGTATTGTTTCGTTCAAGGAACTGTAAAACGGCTTCAACGCCTGCGGGTTCATCGCCATGCATACCGCCAGTGATCAGAACGCGTCGCTGCGTATATGTAGACGCTGTTAAACGAATCTGATGTATCGGATAATTGTGAGCAGTCCCGATGCGTTCTATTGGTACTGCCAAGTTTTTTAGGCGTTCTGTGATTTCAGTATAATCGCGCAAGTTTCGGTGCTCCTCACCAAGATTAGCAAAGGTTCTATGTATAGCATACCGTAACACAGTTTAGTGTGCAACCGAATTTCAGAATCATGGGCAGAATTATTTTGTGTTTGACATTTGCGCCCTTTTCTGATAGAATGTCGCCAAATTCTTATCCCGAAGGATGTAAAAGATGCCAACCGAAGCAGAACTTTACGATGCCGCGCTCAGCCATTTCGCCGAAAATGACCTTGAGGCGGCTGTCAAGGCTTTCAAAAAATTAATTGACACGTATCCAGACTATATTGAAGGGTACCTTGGGTTAGGGCATGCTTATGAACGTCTCAGTCTCTATGATGAAGCCATTGATGCTGTTCAGAAAGCGATTGCTATTAACCCGAAGGATCCGCTTGCCTACACCAGTTTATCTATCTGTTACCAACGAAAAGGGATGATCCAAGAAGCAGAAGATGCGATGGCACAATCGCAGCAGCTGCAGATGGAATCATCCGGTTCATCTTAGCGATTGGTGAGGTTCAAACCTCGCTAACAAAGAGTACTGAGGATTTCAGAATGCCAAATGCTACCTTACTTGATCCGACCTCTCAAGGTGATGTCTCCGCGAAGTTTCTTGCGCCGCGTCTTGATAGCCTTGATGGGAAAGTGATGGGGCTGCTCAACATCACGAAGAACGGCAGTGATATTTTTCTTGATCGGATTGCGGAATTGATGCAGGAACGGTTCGCCCTTGCCGAAGTTATCCATGTCAAGAAACCGACCTTCTCGCGTCCTGCGCCGGTCGAACTGCTCGTTGAATTGGCGGAGCAGGCAGATTTTGTCATTGAAGGGCTTGCCGACTGAGGGTCGTGTATATCGTGCAGTATGCACGATGGAAGTGCTTTAGAGGAACGCGGTGTGCCAAGTGTCGCAGTCTGTACAGAGGTTTTCTTCGCTGCAGGTAAAGTCCAGGCGCGGGTGCTGGGTCACAGCGATTTGGAACCGCTCACCGTTGCCCATCCGATTCAGAGTTTAACACCAGATCAGATTCGTGAACGTGCGGAGGGTGCGGTTGAGGAGATTGTCGAACGGTTGACGAAAAATAGTGAATAAGTGATAATCTGCGTAAAACTGAAAAACGCCGTAGAATATAGTAGTAGGCACACTCCGCTGTGCCGTAACAAAGTATATCTTGCGGCGTTTACATGTGGAATTGTAACACCATTGACTCGCCGGGTTGTAAATCGTGCCACTTCTGTAACAGGGCTTGCAGTTTCCGCTGCATAGTCTCAAGTTGTTCATCTGTGATGTCTACCCGAAGCGTTGCGCTGTGTTCTTGAAATAACCCATTGGAATTAGCGTCTTGGGCATTCGGTGTGTTAGGAAAATCTGCCTGCAGTAGTGCCACAATCGGTTCGGTGTTCATCGCTTCTTCTGGGATTTCAAAAGGACGTTGCGCTTTGGGTTCGCTGAAATCTGGGATGTTATACCCTTTCGCTACGAGTCCGAAGAAGGCATTCTCAAAGCCGAGCGTTGTTTCAACAACGTAGTGTGCAAAGTCATGATGCACAAACCCACGGTGGAGATGCGTCCACGTGATACTGCCATCGTCCCGAACACAGGTGAGCGTATCGGGTTTGTGTTTCCACTGATTTTTGCCTTTTTTAAAACGGATAACCATTTTTTAACTTTCCTTGCGGATAAGCAGCAGGGTTTCAACGGTTAGCGGAGTTGCAACTGCATCAACAATGGGTTGCAATTTGTAAGATGGGTGCGGCGAGGTCTATGACCTCGCCATCAGAGTTTTTCAGGGTTAGTCTATTGGACAAAGATAAATGCCCGTGAGGAGATGAGTGCCCACAAGAGGTCCTCACCGCCTGCGCGGCGTTTGGGACTCTCAACGATATAGGCTTCAGCGGTTTCAAACTCCTCATCCGTTGGGAACCGACTTAACGTGCTGAGGTACAACTCGGCAATGAGTTCGCGATTATCAGATTTTTCTTTCATTAAACGGGTGAGTACACCCTTGGAACTTCTTAATTTCTGATGAACATCACGGGAGTTAATCATATAGAGTGCCTGTGTTAGCGTCGGTTCAAGTTTTGGATCTAAATCGCCGAGGAACTCTCTACCAGAACGCCCATAGAGCGACAAGAAGCGCGAACTGACTGGTAACGGCAGTTCCACAGAACGCTTGCCAACTGGATAACGTCCGTACTTTTCCGAGGTTCCCGTAACGTCATTTACGATATCCAACAAGATCTGTGCCATCATCGGCCGCGGATAGAAGCGTGAGAAAAAGCGGTCATCCAACTGGTTTGTCTCATTCGGTTCTGCAGAAAGTTGGTATGTACGCGAATTGAGTATCCGTTTAATGACGTGTTTGGTATCAAATCCGCTTTGCACAAAATCGTCTGCTAATGCTTCGAGAAGCCCTTCAACGCTGGGCGGGGTTGTCGCACGCATGTCATCGACAGGATCGACAATCCCTCTCCCGAAATAGTGGCTCCAGATACGATTCACGGTCGCTTTCGCGAAATACGGATTCGTAGAGGAGGTCATCCAATTTGCGAGTACTTCCAAGACATCGCCTTGATAATTCGGTGCAAGCGATTCACCACCGAGGAAAGTCGGGAGCGCCACTTCGCCGCGATTGCCCTGCACAGATTGATTGATAACGCGCCCAGTGGGATTATAGTAGACGACCTGTTCGTTGTAAAGTTCGCCGCCTCGGATTCCGACCTTACCTGTGAAGGCGGCAAAATTCCAATAGTCATCAGTCGTCCATTGGTCAAACGGATGTTTGTGACACCTTGCACAACTCAGACGAATCCCCAAAAATACTTGGGCGGTTGTCTCTGCTCTGCCCGCGGGTTGCCGTTCAATACGGTAGTAGTTTGTAGGACCGTGCTGATAGGTGCTCCCTCTTGACGTGATGAGTTCTTGAACAACTTTGTCGTAAGATCTATTCTGCGCAACTGCCTCACGTACCCACTCATGAAAGAGCGTCGCGCCGCGTTCCCCAAACGCCCCATTTCCTAGGCTCCGCGGATGGATACGCAACATATCCGCTAATTTCAGCGTGCGCAGATTAACCCATTCCGGCGTGTCAAGAAGTACATCAATGAGGGTGGAGCGTTTATCAGGGCTGGCATCTGCCAAGAACGATTTCACCTCGTCTGGGGTCGGAAGCCGCCCGATAGTGTCTAAATAGATTCTACGGAGAAATGCATCATCAGTTGTCAACGTAGAAGGCCGGATATTCAATTTTTTGAGTTTGGCAAGTACAAACTCATCAATGAAATTATTGGGCGTAAATGCTGGATCTAATGAGGCAAGATTTGTGTCGGAAGCCCGTGGAATCGTTACAAACGATGCATCGACAACACCTAAGAAGCGTGCAATA
Source organism: Candidatus Poribacteria bacterium (assembly GCA_009845545.1). Classification (GTDB taxonomy): domain Bacteria; phylum Poribacteria; class WGA-4E; order WGA-4E; family WGA-3G; genus WGA-3G. Next base: position 9,760 of record VXZK01000068.1, on the reverse strand, counting down.
ATCGCAGTCCCTCCCCATCGGACACTTGTTACCTCACCGTTAGGCGATACCTCGGCAACGGGTGCGTCATTAGATTCATAGACGGCTTTTTGGGTCACATCTTCAACGGATCCGTCAGAAAAGTAGGCGAGTACCTTTAATTGTGAAGTTTGTCCGACATCGGACAGCACAAAAGTACTCGGCTCAATTTCAAGTTTTCTCAAGCGTGGTTCGTCGGCATCAAAAGGTGCGCCTGCTTTGATCCAACGTAAAATAGTTAACCCTTCATCTGAGTTCGGATCAAAGCGCAACCCGCCTTCATGCGGTATTTGTCCAGTAGGTTTAAGATAAAAGAGACTCTGATCTGGCTCAAGCAGGTTGATGCGTCTCCCGCGATTGTGGTGAACAATCGGTTGGTGATCTGATTCGGGGTTAAGCGTCAACAGCGAGAGATTTAACCCGCCTTGTCCGCCAAATTTCCCGTGACACATGCCCGCTGAACACCCTTGTTTGTCAAGGATAGGCGCGATGTCTTTGAGAAATTTAACAGACGCTTTTGTCACATTAACGTCAGCGTTTTTAATATTCTCAGGCAATGTAGCTGCGGACACAAGGTTTGCGCTGTCAATCGTATCTGCTTGCGCGGGGAATGACATCACTACCAGAAACATGATAGCCAGTGTGGCAAACCGAGGAATTATGTGCCCGGTACTTGGACCTTGCACGTTGATTCTCAATAAGTGTCTCATGCGAATACCTCCGTGAAAACTTCGGTTACATGTTCTACAAACAGAAACTCAACACCTTTTTGAATGTCTTTGGGAACTTCAATGAAATCTTTCTTGTTGCCTTGTGGCAGAATGACTTTCTTAATGCCTGCCTGCTTCGCCGCGAGTATTTTTTCCTTCACGCCGCCGATAGGTAAAACTCTGCCCCTGAGCGTGAGTTCACCTGTCATAGCGATCTCAGGACTAATCCGTTGCTGCGTGGCGATAGAGGCGAGTGCGGTTGCAATCGTGATACCTGCTGAGGGACCATCCTTCGGAATTGCCCCTGCGGGTACATGTACATGAATATCGTCTTCCAATACTCCCGGGTTAAACTCGAGCGCGTCAGATTGGGATTTAACATAGCTGAGTGCGGCTTGTACAGATTCTTGCATGACCTCGCCGATCTGTCCAGTGATGCGCAATTGGATATGGGCGTTTGTCTTTTTGGTGGTGGCTGCTTCAATGAAAAGGATTTCACCGCCAGCAGGTGTGACAGATAGCCCTGTTGCGACCCCGATGTCGGCTTTACGTCCGGCAATCTCCGAATCAAACTTCGCGGGTCCCAAATAGCGTTGAATATCCCTTGTCGCAATAGTTGTCCGCTCAGTCTTTCCTTCAGCGACGCGACGTGCGACTTTACGACAAAGGGTACCGAGTTCGCGCTCTAAATTTCGCACCCCGGCTTCGCGGGTATAAGCACTAATGACTTTATCAATAGCTGTATCCCTAATATGAATCAAATCGTCTTTCAGTCCATTTGCGGTCAACTGGCGTGGAATTAAGTACTGTTTGGCAATAATCTGTTTCTCGTTGGCGGTGTACCCGAGAAGTTCTATTGTTTCCATCCGGTCGCGCAAGGGCGGTGGAATTGTGTGGAGTTGATTCGCTGTTGTGACGAACATCACTTTCGAGAGATCAAAGGGTACATCGAGGTAATTGTCCGTAAACGAGTGATTTTGCTCCGGATCCAGGACTTCCAAAAGTGCGGAAGCCGGGTCGCCGCGAAAATCAGAACCGAGTTTATCAATTTCATCAAGCATAAAGACGGGGTTATTCGATTCGGCTTGGCGGATTCCTTTGACAATTCGTCCCGGCATAGAGCCAATGTAGGTGCGTCGGTGTCCACGGATCTCGGCTTCATCGTGCATGCCGCCCAATGAGATTCGTACAAATTTTCTGTTCATCGCGCGTGCGATGGATTTACCGAGTGAGGTTTTTCCGACACCTGGCGGTCCAACGAAACAGAAAATGGGACCCTTCATATCCGATTTGAGCATGCGTACAGCGAGATGCTCTAAAATCCGTTCTTTGATTTTTTCGAGATCGTAGTGATCTGCGTCAAGTATCTCTCGTGCCGCGGCGAGGTCTAATGAATCCTCGGTACTGACAGCCCAGGGTAGGTTTAGCAACCAATCTAAATAATTCCGAGAAACCGTCGATTCTGGGGAGAAAGACTGCATTTTAGAAAGCCGTTTGAATTCTTTTTCGGCTGCCTGCTTCGCTTTGTCGGGCATCTCAGTTTCGCGTAGCTGCTCTCGCATTTCATCGATTTCGAGTCCTAAGTCGTCCGCTTCGCCCAGTTCAGTTTGAATCGCCTTAAGTTGTTCTCGGAGGTAGTATTCGCGCTGCCCTTTGTTAATAACGGCTTGGGCATTATTTTGGATTTTGCTTTCTAATTCGTGCAAGTCAAGTTCTTTTGCGAGAATAACTGCCAGCGTATTTAAGCGTTCATGAACAGATACCGCCTCCAAAATGCGCTGTTTATCGTGTGCCTTTAAATCCAATACAGCAGCGATGTAATCTGCAAGGCGGCCTGGCTCATCAATCATCGTTTTGGTTATACTGCCGTATTCTTCTTGGTAGCGTGATGACATCTGAACGATGCGCTGAAACATCTCATCGTTGCTACGCACCAGTGCCTCAACTTCCAAGTCTGCTTCTGAGGCAGCGGGGACCACCGAGTCTGTTTCATCGTTTCCGACGATGTTGACGCGCGCTTTGACAAAAGGCTCTGTGTGTAGGATTTCCTCAATTTGTACGCGCTCTCGTCCATGTGCGAGGAACAAAACATCCTCATCATCAGTCTTGTATCGCAGAATATGGATTAGACTCCCGACTGGACTGAGATCGTCTGCTTTAATCTCCTTGATATCTTCTTTGGAGAGTTCCTTTTTTGGACGAAAGACGCAAAGCACCCTATCCGCCTCCATAGCATGTTCAATAGCCGTGGTCGCCATCTTTCCAGAGAGTGCGACGTGGTGCGGTGGAAACGGCGGTACTGGCGGCATGTATGGGAAGACGACAAGATCGTCAAGTGGCAGAATTGGAAATTCCTGTGTAAGTTCTTCTTCTTGATCAACGGTATTTTCAGACTCTTTTTCTTTTTCTTTGGTTTTCATGTTTTTTCTCCTTGGGAATGGTTGTCGTTTCGATTTTTTATGAAGATTAACTAAATATTTCGGTAATCTTTACAGATCGCGAGCACAGCTCGCTCCTACTAAGAGGTTCTTGATGCGTTACCGAATTAAATTCTTAAACTTCATCAAAAAAAATTTTCAGTTGTCGGTTAAAGAGGGTTATTATGACTTCGCCTGTCCAAGTGAAGGTCCCAAGCCCGCTCTTAACCGATAGCCGATGGAAACCGATTGCTGACAGCCATTCTTACAATCAAGGCCAGAATTGGTATAATGTGGTATTCGCGAGAATACTGCTAATACTCCACAAACTCCCGCATATATAGTCCCCGAGCGCAAGGCCTAGGAAGAACGGTACAGCGCGTCTGTAGGCTTTGAGCCCGCCGTGATGCAGGACGAGTGCCTTTATCACATAGGCGACAAAGATACAACTCCAGAGATTGGACATGCCCCAACTGTTTGCCATGGCATAGCCGAGCGGATGCAGGGGCCACCAGAGAAAGCGGGTTCTCAAGAGTATTAAGCCGAGTGAGACACCGACACCGCCACCCATAAAGATGAGGGCGGGTATATCGGTTTCTTGTGGATAATTCAGCCAGTTTTCAAGTTGTCTATAAACGCCTCGCCCGAACCCTAATGCCCACGGTCCATAATAGCCAGTCTCAGCACCGTGCCTATAGTAGCTATCCAAGAGCAGCCAGAATACGACGATAGCACCGACGAAGGTCGCTATAAGAATTGCAGCGGCGGTGTGTCGCGGCTGTATCTGTCGCCGTTCTGAGATTTTTAATGCTTCGAGTTCCTGCGGCATCGGGTGTGCACGATACGCTCGGTTAAAGAACATGTACAACGAAAAAACCGCTTTTGTACTTGTTGTCAACCGTTGAGACCCGAAGGCTGTCACGATTAATCCGTGTGGGTCCACTCTGTGTAAGTCGTGGACTAAGAACCCCAATTCAGCACGAAGTCGGGCAATCATCGTTGCGAGTAGAAAGTAAAGCCCAAAAAAGATGGGTATCACCCAAAGCGACATTCCCGCCTTATAGGAAAACATTGCCAAAAACAGCGTTCCGCCCACAATGCCAAGAAAAGCGATGTGATAAGGCATCGGTTCGCGCTGCATATCTATCCGAGAAGTGCCTCGAAGTCCATCTACGACCCCCGTAAAAATCCGTTTGACATGCGCTCTACCGACCCACGCAGCGGTGCCGAGTAGCACCATATATGCCCCGAAACTTTGGGCATCGGCGTAGGGGTAGCCCGGCAAATTCCGGACACCAAGAACGCTGCCTGCCATTAACTCAAATTTGTAAATCCAATAGAACACCCAACACGAAAAAAGTAGATCCAGTGGAATCAGGAAACTTATCCCAATTGCAAAAGGATAAAATGAGAGACGCACGCCACCCATCGCGTTCCACGGCTGACCGGTAAAGTATTGATGGATGTTTTGCCGTTTAACAGGCAGATACGGGACCGCCGGATAAATCGAGTTTAGCAAATTCAGAATACTAATGGCTGCGGCAACACCGAAGCCGACCCACATGCGTTTATTTTTGAAAAAGCTTGTATTTGTCTCTGTCATCGCCAGGGGCAATTGGATAATCGGGTAGGTCAACCGTTCCCGCTCTGTCCACTGGAGACGGAGGAGTGTGTTGATACAGAGCATAACAAACATCAACACGAAAATAAAAACGGTCCACCATGCCACCGGTCCTGCCCACGTGGTAAGATGTGCTTTACGGTACAGGCTTGATTGCCCCTCATAATATCCCGACAACACGGCAGTGTCCTGAACAGTTAGCCATGTCGGAAGTTCTTTCCAAAAGAGTTGTTGCCACTCATTCTCGGATGTAGCAAACCGAAACGGGTGTCCAAGTATAGTGACCAAAATCTCCATCATATCGTGTGAACAGAGGGAAGAAACAATACACAACATGACGTAGATTGTCAACAATTCCGCCGGTGTCAGCTTCAGTGTTGATGATAATCTACCCAACACTGCACTGAGTACCATCAGCCAAAAAATGATGAAAATGACGTTAGACAGCGGATGAATGAGTGTCGGATGTGTATAGCGGACGACCTCTAATTGAATGATCCAGAAAACGTTTAGAGGCATTAGAAGCATCGTTATGACAAATGCCTTAGGCGTTAAACCACGTTCACCTCTGAATACCGGAGCCGAACGTTCTGCACTATGGGTTTGCGAGTTCGGTGCCATAACCCCGTCATTGCCTGTCATATTTTTCCCTCTAATGTATGCTATCTATCGAATCCATCCACGTTCGTTCTCTATGAACACCTCCGTTTTCAGTTCTGCGCAGCGCCGCTGGTAGTCCTGCAAAGTTTTTATTGCTGCCTCTCCTGTAAGGATGCTCGGAAACTGATTCTCAATTTCGGGTTTTAGTGATGGGTCCGCAGGTTTTCCGGGACGGACCGGCGTTTTAGGCGGATCCGTCAAAATTGGAATTAACTCAATAGATTTCAGAACGCCAACTTTAAACGTTGCCTTTGGGATCACTATGTGTGAGTGTTGTTTATCATAAGTATCATAGATAAAATCTGAAAGGCTGTAAACAATCGGTTTACCCTGATACAGCTCAATACCACCAAAGGTATGTAACTGCTGGCATAATACGATGTCCGCTCCTGCGTTGATGAGTGCGTGTGCGAAAATTCGTTGCCGCCCGATTGCTTCGTCTCCTGCCCCGCCTTGGCTTCCCCAATGGAGCCAAACGATCACGAGTGCAGCTTCTGTCTGTGCTTGCTTGACAGCTTCAGTCATCTCACTATAAACGGCGTAAGCGAGTGGGTCTTCGGTGTATCGGGCGAACGCATCCCCGCGATAATACGCCAGCAAAGCGACCTGTCCAGGTTCAGTCTCGCCTACACCGATTGACACCCATGCCGGAAGTTTCGCAGTCTTAGCGTCTGTTCCAGCACCGATCGGTTTGACATTATACCACTCCAGTTCAGTGATCGTATCTTCTAAAGCTTCAAAGCCGAAATCCATTATATGTGGCGTAGCTAAGGAGACAGCGTCAAATCCGGCATTCGCGAGGGCTCTTCCGAGCCCCGGTGCCGACCGAAAAGGATGTTCAATACCGTATCGCGGTTCTCCGCGCTCCGAAATGCTTGCGTTTAACGAGGCAGTCGCAATATCTGCGGACTGAATCAAGGTGGCGGTTCCCTGAAAAAATGCACCAGCACCATTCCTTTCAATCAACGGGGTCATACGGCTACTTATCGTAATGTCGCCGACAGCGAGTACAGAAATCTCATCATCAGAAACTGTTTCACTTGCGAAGGTGTCTATCAACAGCCCGCTGGCGTGTATCATGCACAACAGACTAATGAGCAACAGGCGCGCTTGGAGCTTCTGGCACTGTAGATTATCTATGGAATTTTCGATATGTTTAAATGTCATGACTCTTCTAAACTCGTATCTAAATCTTCATCCAGATCAATATCGACGCCGAATTCATCAAATAAGTTGTCCTCTTTCAATTTCATTCCGAGTGTAATGAGGGTCTCAGATAAGGTTAACCGATCAATTTTTGTTGCTTCAAGTGTTTCGGTTTCAGAGGTTAAGTCTGCTCGCAGTGCTTCTTGGTTTCGGCGGGTCTGTTCTCGCAGGAGTTTCGTCTCATTAGTGAGTCGGTCAATTTGTGCTTGAAATTCACGTGCGAACTCGTCTACGAGTGTTGACAATTTCTGGAGGTCTGCCTCGCCACGACTGGTAATTCCATCAAGTTTCGCATCAATCCGCGTATCAACGACTGCCTCCACTTTATCTGCTGTTAGCAACAAATTGTCGCTTTCAAGCTGGTCGGCAAGTTTACGGATATCGGCTTTAGCGTCCGCGATTTCGCCTATGAAGCGTTGCTCCATAGCTGCAAGTTTATCATCAACTTGCTGGCGCGTTTTTTCTAAATCTTGACTGAGGGTCCGCAACCGTTTGTTGTAGTTCCTAATATACCTTCCAACGATACTGTCGCGGAGATACTCTTCAAGCTGCTGTGCTTTCCGGGCATCCGTCTCAGTTTCGGGATCGTCAATCTCCGGTTCATGAATATCTTCTATAGGTGTTTGCATATTTTTTTTCCTCGTTCTTAGCTGCTTAGGCACATTTTAGCAGTTCAACAGAGGCATTTAGTTTTAAATAAATTATCGGATTTTCTTTTTCAAGTCCGGTGCGGTTTCAAACCGCACCTACCGGGCCTGGGGGTCTAAATTGGACGAAAACCGAAAACTAAATAGCCCTGAGCAGTTTACGGATAATTATAGACATTATCAGACTGCACTGAGGCATCGGCATCCTGAAAACTATCATCTGATTTAGAAGATGCCTCGCGGTTGGCGTTGAATTCGCGCAAGATACAACTGACAATTTCTTCTGTATACGCCTGAGCGTCAACACGTTGCTGATTTGCCTCCCATGCCATCCGTGCTGCGGCTTCAAAGTATTCTGCGTGTTTGTAAGCATCAAGGATATCCGTACCTCGTGAAAAGGTGCCGTGTCCGACCCAGTAGAGAATATGCCGCGCCGGATTGCCGCCATTCTGGAAAAGTCGCAAACTCTCATAAGAGAGTTCTGGGATTCCTGGTGCGCGTTCCTCAACGAACCCGATTCCGCCAGATGGGTCGTATATAATAGGTGTTTCCGGTTCGTACCCTCTGAGAAAATCGTAAAACTTATCGGGAGCACCGTGTTCTGTGCGAGAAATTAAGTTCAAAAACTTCGGTTGCAAGTGAACAAGGGCATTAAATCCGTGTTCCGCTAACTGCTCAAAAATGAGGAGATAATGGAACATCTCACTCGTTGGTGCTGGCGGTGCGATGCTATTTCCACTGCGATCTAAGGTCATTTGATCTGGCGTACCGAACCGCATCCGATAATGCGTGCCATCTGGTTCGACCTCTACCAGCGTTAAATTGAGTGCTGGATGCTCAATACCGACCATGTCCAAACGTGAACCCGATTTTGTGAGTAAGACGTGTTTACCGGCTAACCCTTTCACAACAATCTGTGGGGGTAATTGGTAACGCGGTGATGCCTCATAAGAGATAAGACAGGTATCCTCAACAGGTTCGGTTAAAACTGCTCCCATATTACCGGCAGTCGCCCATAAATAGTCGTGTGCATGTGCATGTGCGCCCACCCATCCCATCTGTCCTATGAGCGTCCCACATTCACTGTCAGGGGAAATGGGACGTAAGTCTGGCTGGTATCCGCGTTCTCGCCAGCGTTCGTAGCGATACGTCTGCGGGGATGGTGCTGTTAAGGTATTTATGAGATACGGATTGGTTAGTGTTGAATCCACTCGCGATTCTACGCCTCCATTTTACAGTTCAGTTTTTCGTGCAGATTTCCCTTCTCTTTAACTATACCATGTCTAAGGAAAAATAGCAAATTATAATGGTTTTCAGTTGTCAGTACTCAGTTTTCAGTTAAGAGATGCTTTGGTGAATCAGATTTCTGTTTCGTGTAGCGTTGTTAGCTGCAAAGAATACGGAAGCAGAATTTCACAGTTTTCATAGCAAATCGAAAAACTATGAAATTTATGAAGTGCCATAAACCTAAACCGCAACTGTGTTTTTGACGGTTTTAGTGAAGTGTGCTATGAAAGTTGCTATGAAATTTTATCAGGGATATCGGTACTGTTTCGAGCGGTGCAAGCTTCGAGATTTCGAGCGACAGTTATGCGGTGTAAAAGTTGAGTTCCCGTGTTGTTGCTGCGTCAGGGGACCGCCCGCACCTCTAAAGCGTATCGAACCTCGCATCAGCCGTATTGGGCGTTGCATTCTAAATCACGTGTTAATTATACGCCGTATTTTTTGGGTAATTAAATAGAAAATGCGTCAAAGTATTGCTTATGTATTGTTTATGTATTTTGGGGTCATTTTTTTGGGGTTTTAGTCGTCGGCAAGGAGGGTTACGTGAGGATTAAGGGCTAATTTGGGCGTGTGTGGTGTTCATTTTTGAGAGTTGGTCTTCGCTGATGTTATGTCGGCGACACAGTTCCGCTTGTGAAGTTTCACTCCTGAGTGCCTCAAGAACGACTTCGGCTTTAAACTCGGGGGTGAATTTTCTTCGTTTTCGTTTGGGCATTGGATGCTCCTGTCAATGAGATTGTTAGTATACCGCAATCTTGGTTTAGAGAGTGGTCTGAATTTCCGATGGCAGGACAGGTTCAATCAAGAGAATTCTCAAGTTCCTTTAGCATTTTTGGAACTTGTAGCATCATTTTATATTGCGTCTGAAGTGAGTTCTGATGAGATGAAATCCAAGAAAGCGCATTAGCAACATCATAGATGTTTTCTGCAGGTTGTGCTCCAGGCACATTACCTTCCAAAGAAATTCTAATCCTATAATCCTCTTTATTCTCTTCAGTTTTTTTGTTTTTGAATCTTGTGATTTTTGCATCTTGCCCTGTTTCGAGGATACTATATACTCTTTCAGCAGAACTGCGTCCCCAACTATTAGATACTATAGTGTCAATCCAGTTCTGTAGTATTTCTACATTTGTATCAGCACTTAGCTCTTTCTGTTTCCATTTTGTATATACTTCCTTTTCTCGTTGAATTTTTGAG
>VXZK01000044.1:2322-4343 GCA_009845545.1 Candidatus Poribacteria bacterium | reverse complement strand
CGGATTTTCCTCCCCCCACTAAAGTAGGGGGTTTCCAATCCGTGAACCTTGATGAAAAAAAAATGACAAATTTATGACATATTGATGCAGTGGATATGATTGTTGGAAATTCATCAGAAAAGAAGCGGAAATTGCCGCAACTGATTTTTAGGGTGCATTTTCCATACGCGCTAAGAGTGACGGAGACAATTCCACAGTATAAGGTGTCGCATTCGTTAGATGCTTATGCGCATCAGGTAATTTATTAACTTCTGCGATTGTTCGCGTTTGAATAGCCTGCAGCGTTGGAAAATCGAACACCAATTCCCCGTCTTCGATGATCGGAATGAGAAGCGGTTGCCCCTCAGAGACATCTTCATCCCACAGTGTTACGTGATCTTTAGCATAATTCCCAGCAGTATCGGTGAGTCGATAGACCTGTTTCCTACCGGGTATCGTCGCTTTCGACGGCTCATCAAGCGACTGTTTCCCAACAGGTCTGCCATCGCTTTCGACCAACTTATAGACCCCACCAAGAGCAGAGGTACCGCCTTCGCTTGTCCATGAATTGAAGTTCGCTCCAGTAGCGAGCCGCGTGCCGACCCCGAAACTATCAAATGGCGCGCCGTTGCTGAGCAGCGTGTCTATCTGGAATTCATCAAGATCATGGCTCCCAATGATCTGAACGTAATGAAGTCCCTCAGCATCAAGGATACTGCGTACCTGTCTGCTGAGTCTCAAGAGATCGCCACTATCCAGTCGGAGTGCGCGCAACCGTGTACCGCGTGCTTCCATCTCCTTGGCAACGATGCATGCGTTTCGCGCCCCTTCAAGCGTATCATACGTATCAATCAGGAGTGTCGTGTTATTTGGGAAGGCTTCGGCGTAATCCCGGAACGCCTTTAACTCAGTGGGACGTTCGGAGATGAATTTATGTGCCATTGTACCGACGTACGGAATATCGAAGTAGCACCCCGCAAGCACCAACGACGTACCACTTGCACCACCGATAAAGGAGGCACGCGCCGCAAGAATACCTGCATCCCTACCGTGTGCCCGGCGCGCCCCGAAATCAAAAACAGGTCTACCGCGAGCGGCTTGCACAATCCGAGAGGCTTTCGTAGCAATCAACGTTTGGAAATTCATGACACAGAGCAGATAGGTCTCAAAAAGTTGGACATCTCGAGATCTACCCGTGACGTTGATAATCGGTGTGTTCGGGAAAACAGGCGTGCCTTCGGGGACAGCGAAAACGGAGCCGTCGAAGCGGAAATCTCTGAGTGAAGCGAGGTAGTGAGCACTCAGATCCCCACGTGCTGCCAACCAATCGAGTATCGTATCCGTAAAACGCAAATTTAAGATGTAGTGGACGACCTGTTCCAACCCGGCGGCAATGAGGTATTGACCCTGTGGGATTTTACGGACGTAATAGTTCGCTGTAATAGTAGCATTATGATCTGCATCGAAATCGGCTTGCCCCATTGTCAGTTGATAGTAATCAACGAAGAGTGCCATCTCATCCACTGAAAGCAAGGCAGACTTGGGAGAATTCGGGGATACAAACCCCTCCCTCATAGCATTCATAGACTTTTTCCCTCAGTGACAACAAGTTTTTGATTGACAGATAGGTTCCGATGTATATCTACTTGACCGGAGGGCCAGGCGATTTCAAGTGTGTCAACTTTTGTGTGTGCTTTGAGACCGATTTCAAGGGCTAAGCTATTCGTCGAACCGAAACCGCAGCCGCCGCTAACCTCTCTATAAATCACGCTATCACCCGCGCGCAAAGTTACCTTGGCACCAATGCCGTCTCGATTGCTCTTGACACCGACCAGCTTCAAGGTAAGCCAATTGTTCCCCGCACCGGCATTCTGATAGAAGAGATTGTGCCACTGATCCCCAATGAACGCACCACCGACAGGAACGTATATATCCACATCGCCATCCGTATCAGCATCACCGAAAGTTACGCCGTGTCCCTTGCCGATGTTGCCTAACCCGAAAGCGAACGTGGCATCGGTAAAAGTGCCGTCTCCGTTGTT
>VXZK01000044.1:0-2222 GCA_009845545.1 Candidatus Poribacteria bacterium | reverse complement strand
CATCGGTAAAAGTGCCGTCTCCGTTGTTCCGGTAAAGCACCTGTCGATCGCCATCGTGTGGGGCAGTCCCAGTAATTTGCCCGGCAATAAAGGCTTGAAACGAACCTGAATTTGAGATGAAGATGTCCAAATCCGCGTCGTTGTCAACATCTAAAAAGAAGGTGACAAAGGCATCGGTAACAGGGATATTCATGCCAGTTGTCGCGGTGACATCCGTGAACGTGCCATCGCCGTTGTTGCGATAGAGGACATTGGATTGCCCGAAGTTGACGACGTGTAGATCGATATACCCGTCCTTATCGTAATCCCCCCAAGCGGTTCCGAGGGAATTCCCAGTATTCGCGACACCCGCTATTTCAGCGGTATTCGTGAACGTACCATCTCCGTTATTATGGTATAAGACATTGGCAGCACCATCGCCGATAACCCCATCTGCGATATAGAGGTCAAGATAACCGTCGTTATCGTAATCCGCCCATGCGGCGCAGAAACTGCTCTGCGGATCGGCGACACCTGCGGCGTGTGTGGCATCTGTGAACGTACCATCTCCGTTGTTACGATACAGCGTATTCTCCGCTGCGCCAGACCAACCGCCACGCGTGATATAGAGGTCGAGGTAACCGTCGTTATCGTAATCTGCGAAAAGTGATCCCCAGCCGCCTCTCGGATCAGCGATGCCGGCTTGTTCAGCAACATTGGTAAAGGTGCCGTCCCCGTTATTGCGATACAGCGCGTGCGGTTGGTAGGTGCCGACTGCAACGATATCTTCATCACCATCGTTATCATAATCTCCCCATGCACTCCCGCGACCCCCATCAACCTTGTCCATCTCCAAATCAGGGGCGACATCGGTGAATTGGTTCTCAGTTATCAGTTCTCGGTTATCGTAGGGGTTGGGTTGCCCACCCCGTGCGGGCGAGGTGACCTCGCCCCTACGGACTATTTTAAATTCCTCTGGCAATCCTTCGGGATAGCCACCCAGTTTGCTATATGCTGTCCACAAATTCCATAGGGTTTCAGGATCGCGAGGTTTGAGACGGAGCGATGCTTTAAAATTTGTTACCGCTTTTTCAAGATTACCCTGTCGGAGATGATAGACACCGAGGTAGTAATATGCCCCAGAATGGCGGCGGTAGTTTTGGATGATATTTTCAAATCGTTCCGCGGCTTTATCCGCTTCACCTAAGCGGAATTCAGCCAAACCGAGCTGGAGCATCGCTTCCAGATTATTCGGTTCAAGTTCTAGAACCTTCTCAAACTGACGTTTAGATGCCGAGAGATCCGGCACGAGCATCTGTTGCGGTGCACCTAAAAAATAACCGAGCCTAATGCGTGCATCGGTATCGTCAGGGTTGACTTCTAATGCGCTCGTAAGGGCAGCCGTAGAATCAGAAAACCGTTGTTGGTAACTAAAAACCTGTGCTAACGTCAGATATGCCCTTGATAACTTATCCTGTGCGCTTGGTGTCTGCTTCAGAAGTCCTATTAACATCTGTAATTCCACCTCAGCGGAGGCAAACTTCAGTTGTCTAATGTAGGTGCGTGCTAACTGCATACGGGCATCGTGTGCATTTGCATCCATCTCCAAGCACGTTTGAAACGCTTGTTCCGCTGCGGCGAAATCGTGCCTATCTAAAGCATCAATACCGCGCTGATACTGTGCAGCCACTTGCGGATCCATCTTATCGGGTGGTGTATCTGTATCACAACCGGCGATGATGAGGAGAATAAGAAAAATAAAAACGCAATGAGTAGATACGGGCTTGGTTAATTTTAGGTTCATGACATTTCAGGCTTAAATTATTTGTCTTTAAAGAATAATGCCCATATAGCAACAATGCTACTGATTATAGCAGCAGCTTTCCAGACGATACTTATTGGGGTTTCTTGTTTCGTAAATCTTTTCCATAGGTTAAAGAGTGTGGTCTTAATTTTTATTCCCCATAGTATTGGAAATATTATTTTTGGGTTTTTATTTATCCACCATTTGTTGGTGTAAATAAACCTTTGGAAATATTTACCAGCTGCTTTTTGACATTTTTTCAAGTTTGTATCGGTATAATAGTTTCGCTTTCGGAATTTTAAAGTCTCAGGTGCATCCACTTCTAATCGCTCAAAGGATTTAGGAGGGTTTTCGCTTTAATAATGATTTCGCCCCATTTCCAAAGCGAGTCCGTGACGGCCTAAGTTCTAAATCCTAAAATGGTATATATCATCACTTA
>VXZK01000089.1 GCA_009845545.1 Candidatus Poribacteria bacterium | reverse complement strand
TATATAATTAATGAACTGGATTCACGAGGAAAAAGCAAATTTTTTCTCCACAGTCAAAATATAAGGAATACACGCATGAAAGCATCAGAACTCACCGTAAAATGTTTGGAAAACGAGAACGTCGACTATATTTTCGGAATACCCGGCGAAGAAAACCTGGATCTCATGGATGCCTTATTGGAATCCGATATTCAATTTATTCAGACGCGTGATGAACGAGGTGCCGCCTTCATGGCAGATGTCTACGGTCGTCTCACTGGACGCGCGGGGGTGTGTCTTGCTACCCTTGGTCCTGGCGCCATGAACCTTGTCACAGGCGTTGCTGATGCCAATATGGATCGGGCACCGCTCGTCGCCATCACCGGACAAGCGAGTTTGGACAGGATGCACAAGGAATCGCACCAATACATGGATGTCGTTTCTGTCTTCAAACCGATGACGAAATGGAACACGCTGCTCCACCTGCCCGAAATCATTCCTGAATCGATAAGCAAAGCCTTTAAAATAGCGACAAGCGAAAAGCCCGGTGCTACGCATATCGATTTTCCCGAAGACGTTGCAAGTATGCAAATTGATGCCGAACCTATGTCACACGATTTTCAAAGCGAGGCGGAACCTGTCGTCTCCTGTTTGCAACGCGCCGCGCAGCTCATTAACGACGCGAAACAGCCTATTATTCTCGCCGGAAATGGCGTTGTCCGCCAAAAGGCTGCTCGAATGCTCACCCAATTCGCTGAACTGACGAATATCCCTGTTGCCCACACTTTTATGGGCAAAGGCAGCATCCCTTGGACGCATCGTCTCTCGCTCCTGAGTGTCGGGTTACAAGCACACGATTTCGTCTCCTGCGGGTTTGACCGGGCGGACCTCGTTATCGCTGTCGGTTACGATATCGTCGAATACCATCCACGCCTTTGGAACCCGAACCGAGATAAAAAACTCATCCATATTGATACACAACCGAGCGAAACCGATGCCTCGTACATTACTGATGTCGAGATGGTCGGCAATATTCGACAGAGCCTTAGACACCTCATGGCAGAAGAAATTTATCCTAAGGACGCAGACTACGCGTCTAACACGCTCCGCAAAATCATACTTGACCAACTTAACGCACATCGTGATGACGCGGATTTCCCGATGAAACCCCAAAAAATTTTAAGCGATGTCCGTTCTGTACTCGCTGAGGACGACATCGTTATCTCTGATGTCGGCGCGCACAAAATGTGGATTGCGCGCATGTATCCGTGCCATCAGCCCAATACGTGCATCATCTCCAATGGGTTCGCTGCCATGGGCATCGCGCTCCCGGGGGCGTTCGTCGCTAAACTTATCTATCCAGAGCGTAAATGTTTAGCGATCTGCGGTGATGGCGGGTTTATGATGAACTCACAGGAACTCGAAACCGCTGTCCGAACCGGTGTGCCTTTTGTCACCCTTATCTTCAATGATGAGGCTTACGGGCTTATTGAGTGGAAGCAGATGAACGGCTTTGGCAGACCCGCACATATTGATTTCACTAACCCCGATTTTGTCAAATACGCCGAAGCCTTCGGTGCCAAAGGTTATAGAGTTGAAGCGAGTGACGAATTGGTGCCTATACTCAATGACGCGTTCAGTCAGAAGGTCCCCTCGGTCATCGACTGCCCCGTCAATTACGCAGAAAACCTACGCTTGACGGATGAACTTGGGCAACTGACATGCCCTATCTAACATTGGCAAACCGAGCGGTGGATTGGGGTTGTACCGTTCAATAGAAAATGCTGTTATCTTTCAGACGCTAATCGTGATTTTAGTCTATTTGCTTTCGGCGATGCTTCGTTTTTTCTAAAGGAGGATTTTATACCTAAAAATGGCAGTTTCAACAATTGAGTGGGCAGATGGCAAAATTCGGATGATTGACCAGACGCTGTTGCCCAACGAATTCAAACATATTTATTGCGATGACCTCCCCACAACGTGGGAGGCAATTAAGTCTTTGCGCGTCCGCGGCGCGCCCGCTATCGGCATCGCTGGTGCCTTGGGTGCAGTACTCGGCATTTGGAATTCGACTGCGAAAACCTACGATGCATTTGCTGCCGAGCTCAAATCCGCGACCGATTATCTTGCAACATCGCGACCGACAGCCGTTAATCTGTTTTGGGCACTCGATAGAATTACCCGCACTGCGGAAGAAAACCAGCACGTCCAAATTCCTGAACTCAAAGAGGTGCTGCTCGCTGAAGCTCTGGAGATTATCAATGAAGATAAGGCGATGTGTCGGGCTATCGGGCAACACGGCATGGCATTGCTGAGCGAAAATGACACTATTCTGACGCACTGTAACGCCGGTGGATTAGCCACATCGGACTATGGTACGGCGTTAGCTGTGATGTTTAGCGCACACGAAGCGGGTAAGCAGATCCAAGTTTATGCCGACGAGACGCGCCCGCTGTTACAAGGCGCACGCCTGACGACTTGGGAACTCATGCAAGCGGGTATTGATGTAACCCTTATCTGTGATAACATGGCAGCACAGGTCATGAAAGAGGGCAAAATCCAATGCGTGATTGTCGGCGCGGATCGGATTGCCGCAAATGGCGACACTGCTAACAAAATCGGTACCTATAACGTTGCGATCCTCGCGGAGGCACACGGCATCCCGTTTTATGTTGCTGCGCCAACTTCGACGCTGGACTTTGCGCTTGAAACCGGTGCAGAAATTCCGATTGAGCAACGGGCGGCGGAAGAGGTAACAGAGGGCTTTGGAAAGCTGACCGCGCCTGAAGGTGTGAAGGTCTACAGTCCTGCATTTGATGTCACACCTGCGGAATTAGTTACAGCGATTATTACGGAAAAAGGCGTAGCGCGCGCCCCTTATACAGAGAATCTGGCGGCTTTACGCGACGCCTAAACTGTGTTACGCCGCTTGCGCTATGTTCGCGCGAGTGCCATGGATATCAAAGCAGTCGTACTGGTTCGTGTTCATGATCCGAGTCGCGAGTGCCATCGCCTGTTTTTCGGTGAGATAACCGTCCGAGATTTCGGCTT
The DNA here is from genome assembly GCA_009845545.1 of Candidatus Poribacteria bacterium. Taxonomy (GTDB): domain Bacteria; phylum Poribacteria; class WGA-4E; order WGA-4E; family WGA-3G; genus WGA-3G. The sequence continues at coordinate 23,048 of VXZK01000089.1, read as the reverse complement.
CAAGTGCGCGTCGAATTTCGTTTCTCGCTTGGATGGCGTATGCCATCGCGCTGGTGGGCCATCCCGTATCGCCGCCGAAAGCGAACAACTTATTTGACGGAACAGCGTGAATGCACCGGCGAAGGAAATCGCGCGAACTATACGGATCAATACTCCATGCCCAGCAGAAGTCGACCCAGATGTTGCGATAATGTTTCGCAAGTGCGACGAGTTCATCATTGTAAGGGTAGGCGATGTGCATCAGTACAAACTTCGCGTCAAGATACTCTGAGAACAAGGCACACATATTCCCGGCGGGGATACGTCGCACCGGCATCCGGTTGTTGCCTGCATAGTAACCGGTGTGGATTTTGAAGGGGAGGTTGTGTTGAATCGTGAGTTCAACGCCGCGTGCCCAGCACCAATCGCCGAGACACAGACGTGTCGCTTCATCAATGTCTGCCGCGGGTTGTGTCAAGACCGCATTCAGCGCGGCGGCGGCATCAGCATCGCTCCTTTTGATCCAGTTGAGTGTGCGGTTGTAAGCATGTTGCGATTTTACGGCGATAGCGCACGGGGCATGTTTCGCGAAAAGTGCATCCATACTGTGTTTAAGAGAAGCGAGGTCCTTGACTTCAACACCCGTTTCGGCGTGGATAGCACTCGGATCCACCTGTCCGTTACAGAATGTTGCCCACGAAAGATCGTAGAGAAAGAAATCGGGCCCGGAGGTGTCCGGTGTGCACTGCCAACTAAAATCGTCCGTTTGAATATGGTCAAGATTCGCAAGATCGTGTAAAATGTGATAACGTTTGCCGGGCGTACGCAGCGTTTTTAGGTTATCGGCACCCGCGAGTCCATCGGCTGTCAGTTCGTCGAGTCCATAGATGTGTTTCGCGATGAGACTGACCGCCTCGCCGTACCCAGTAAACTGTGTCGCTTCCCACGCGTCTCGGATACCTTCAAACCGTGATGCGATGTCTTGAGAAGCGTCCATTAGGTTGTGCATCGCTTCGGGGGAGGCACCGGCTGTTACCAAGTCGGCAGGCACATAGTTCCCGAACAGATCTTGGAGAATATCGGGTCCATTTTCAACCCATTCAGTTTCGCGCCGCATGTGTTCGTGTGTATCCACAAGGCGAATAGATTGGATGTGATGTGTTAAATCGGTGGTTGCCATGCAGGGTCTCCTGTAAAAATTGAAACTAAGTTTTTAACATCTCGTACTTGACAAACGTGTTAAGTTATGATTTAATAAATACATAATGTCTTGACAATTGCCTCTCTTAGCAGTGTTATAGCGCGAAATCTTAAACAAGAAAAAACAAAATTCGCCCTATTATAAGAGAGTCAGGGGTTTGTGTCAAGAGAATAATCGGTTTTGGAATCCCAATCCTCGTAGGTTTGGGAGGAAAAACCGCACTCGTTAATTAGACCAAACCTTTCAGAAAAGATTTGACATTTCGTCTAAAATATTGTATCGTGTTGGAAACCAACATACAACGCGTAGTCTCTCGGAAACCACATGCTGGTTTCCTCCCACGTTGTAGGGGATAAACACACGATACACGAGATACCATGAAACTGACTTTTAGATACCCCGTGTATCCTACAAAAACACAACAAACAACATTATTGAAGTGGTTAGACCACCTGTGCGACCTTCAGAATTCTGCGCGGCATGATAGACTTGTGGCACATGAGACTGAAGGTGCTTTTGTAGCTCTGACGGATCAGCAGCAACTCCTAACGGCAGCGCGTGAAAAATATGACGATTTCCGAGAAGTACCACAAGATTTTCAAAATCACGCCCTACGGAGAAACGATAAGGCTTTCGCGAACTTCCGCCGGCGTTGTAAGAACGGAGCGGCAAAAAAAGGTTATCCTCGCTACAAAAAGCGTGTGCGTTCTCTGACATGGAGCCTCCGCAAATATAGCAAGGTTGTCGCTAAAAAAACCGGAGATACAGATAAACAGACGATACGTGTTCGCCAAAATCCGATCCGAGAAACCGGTTGGAAACATGACCGACTCAAAGTGCCGGAGTTAGGCGAAGTTAAGATATACATGCACCGTCGTTTACAAGGCGACCCGAAAGAAGTTACGCTGGTGAAAAAAGCGTCGGGTTGGTATGCCCATATCTCCTGTGAACTTCCCGATACGCCGAAAGTTGAACCGACAGCAGCGATTGCCGTTGATATGGGAACAACGCATTACCTGACGACTTCCGAAGGCGAGAAAGAGGGCAACCCGCGCTGGTATCGTCAAGCAGAAGGCCTGACACGTAAACATTCCAAAAACCTCTCTCGTAAAAAGTTAGGCTCTCACCGTAGAAAGAAACAACAACACAAACTTGCATTACACCATGAGCGGACAACAAACAGACGTAAAGATTTCATCGGTAAACTCGTCTATAAACTCTACCACCACGAGAAAAATAATGTGTTAGTCGCCGAAAATCTCAGCACCTCAAACATGGTGAAGAATAAACACCTCAGCAAGAGTATCAGCGATGCGTCTTGGGCAACCTTCTTTAAGTGGTGTGGGAACATAGCCGAAAGAGACGGTTTCCATTTCCACCAAGTTGATCCCAAGAACACCTCGCAAACTTGCTCAAGTTGTGGTCAGAAGTCGGTAAAGAAACTATCGCTGGCGATACGAACTTTTAGGTGTCAGTTTTGTGGCACGGCTTTAGACCGAGACCACAACGCTGCGATAAACATCCTCTTCAGGGCAGCTGCTGCCCTTCGTGGAGAGCGGTGGGTTGCCACCCTCTATGAAGCGAGAAACAAGAACGAAGCACGAGACAAAGGCTTGCAGAACGCAACACAACTCACGTTGTTTGACGCGACAGCAAGCCCAAGTCTTTAGGCTTGGGTAGTTGACGAAAAACCGTACGTTCGGCAGAGTTATTTGTTTTCAACTTTTCGTCTTAAATGAGGGGTTGCGATCCAACGATGGCTCGTACATCACTCAGCGTGCTTATGGTAAGGTTGAATGACTCTGACCAATTCGGGGAGGCTCAGGTGTAAGCTTCCGTATGAATGAGAAATGCTCGCGCAGGAACGCGAAGGGTTATAGTCGCCTCTTTGATGAGGGCTCAGACCACAGGAGCGTATAATGCCTACAGGACGGATTAAGTACTACAATTTTGATAAAGGTTTCGGATTTATTGCGCAAGATAGCAGTGATGTGGATGTTTTCTTGCACAGTTCTGCGATTAAACAGCCCGAATATGAAGAACTCCGCGTCGGACAGCGGGTCAAGTATAACGTCGTTGAAGGTGAGAAAGGCCTCGTTGCACAAAACGTTGAAGTCTTATTGACCCCGACGGAACGCCGCTGGCTGCGGCAAGGCAAAGCGATTATCCCACGCGGGTACGCTGGGTTCCCAGGTCAAAACCAAGGCCAATTTGTTGCTGACGAGGCAGCGTCTGGTTCTGATTACAAAGCGAACAAATCAGAACCGATTCGAGACCGCAGAAACCGTGATGTCGCCGTACCGCCCTCAAAACCTACATCGAAACCAAGCACCCAACCCACTTCAACAAAAGATCTTAGCGATACCGGTGAATCCACCCCAGACAAGCAAGAGCAATCTTCAAAGCAACTCAGCTTCGGTGACCTCTATATCCTTAAGCAGATTAACTTTGAAACATCGATGTTTTTCGCGTTGTACAACGCTATACAACTTCCTGCGACTGTTCTTGAGATGACGCTGTCGAGTTTGACACTCAATAGCAATGGAAAAGAACAGCAGATCGCTAAAACAGATGTTAAATATTGCTACAAAGACTTTGATGCCGAGAAAGTTCAGGCAGCGATTAAAATTGACGAAGATGTTAAAGCGCAAGCCTTGACGCAATTGCCGCCCGACACTCAGCCGTGTGAAATCGATACGGAAGCCGTGCGGCAGGCCCGAAAGAATGGATCCCCCATTGAGATTACGCTCCGAGAAGGAGAAATCTTCCGTGGTACTGTAGACTGGGTGAGTCCTTATGAAATTAAACTCATTTTAGAGGATGGCGCGAAGGTTGTTATCTTCCGACCTGCGGTCTACAACCTTTCCATAGATTAGGTGCTCCCTATGCAGGCATATTACGAACTTCTTGGTGAGATTGAGCGTGATGTGAAACGCTTACGCGAAGCATCGGGAGGTGTGCCGTGTCCGTCTACCTGCTTCGCCTGCTGCCATAACACGGCGACAATGGCGATCAGTGAGGTTGAAGCTCGGGACCTAAAAATCGGTTTGGCGGCACTGCCAGCGGAGCTCCGCACGCACATCCGTAGTAAAGCGGAACGCAGCATCAAAAAGTTGGAAGCACACGGACACACTATCGAAAGCATCATGCCAGATGCCAGTATGGAAGCGGTTAGCGTGGTACGCGGTAAGCCGGAAGGTGAGTGTCCTATGCTCATCGGTGGGGTCTGTTCTGTTTACGAACACCGTCCCGTCATCTGCCGCGTCTGGGGATATCCAATTCATAACGGCAATGATTTAGCCTGCTGCCACAAAACTTTCCTCGGCAAGCGCGACCGCTACCCTCCCCTCAATTATAACCACTATTGGAAGACGTGTCAAAACCTTAGTACCGAATTGGGTGCCACGCAAAAAACGCCGAATTGCTATCTTGTTTCTCGGCTACTATCGGAGTCAAAAGCCTGACACACCATTTTTGAACCAATGGAGGCACCGTGAAAAAGAGATTGATCCTTTCCTGCTTTTTTGTTTTGCATCTGTTCTCAGTCTCCTGCTCTGCTTCGGTTGTGGAGACACCGAGGACGAGCAAGAGGTAACCAACCCTACCAACAATACGTTCCTCAACGAACTTGATGAACCATCGCGACAACCCGCTGAACAACAGCGATGGTTGACAGACGCAGACTGGAAAAAATTGAAAGACGCTGAACAATGGCTACACCTGACAGTCGAAGACTGGGTAAATTTAAAAGACAAAGATTGGGAAAAGTTGAAAGGCAAAGATTGGACCAGATTAACGAACAGGGAAATTAGAGAATTCATGAACCTTGAGATTCCAAGACGCTGGGTCCTTGAGGTGAAAGACGAGGCGTTACGTGAAAAATTTGGCATCGCAGCTTTCTTTCAAAAGTTTGGAGACATCCCACAGGTTCGCTATGATGTAGAGTTTAGGCGAAAGCGGAAACGGGAGGCGAAAGGTGGGTTTATAACTGTAACGCCTGAGTTTGCTAAGTACCGCGTTGGGGATTCCGCAGCAACCTATTTTCTTGTTCCGACTGAAGCTCATAGGCATTTGCTTGAAGATGACATAAAGCAGTTAAAATCTATAGTAGCACAAGAAAAACGGCGTTTTATGGAGCAGCTCAGGATAGAAGATCCCGAGGCTTGGATAACAGATATGCGGACCCTCCTTATTGACAAACATGGCGATATTCCTGAAGTTGACACTATTGTTAATTTTTTACGGAAATTGGAACTCAATCTACCAAGAACGGACGAGGAATGTTTCGCCTATATTAGGGTATACAGTGCGCTCTATCTTTTTGGCTCTCATACTGCTTTAATTTATGAATCTTATGCTTGGCTTGAAGCTTCAGACCAGCTTAGGCATATCCTCGGGGATCCCCCGAAACAGACAGGCAATCTTGAGAAATACCGAGAGGCACGCGCAGCAGGTCTATCATTCTATAACATAAAATGGGGCGATGATTAGCACACATCAGGTGTTTTAGGCGCGCTTTCGCTCAATTCGCGTAGAAATTCAAAGGTATAAATCCCCGTACGGTGTCCATCACTCCACGCTAAGCGCACCGCATAGCGTCCGACTCGCTGAATATCTACAAGCCGTAAATTGTGAAAAAAGTTATCAGACGGTAAAATATGGAAGGGGTCTTTTCCCAAACGTACCGCATCGCAATGCGCGCAGGGGCATTTTTCGCGCAGGAGACGGTAGGAGAGTTCGCTACTGTACGCATCTTTCCATTGAATTGCCAAACTTGTGTTGCCTCTTTCAATGCGAGTTGGTTGAAATTTTTCCATGATACCTCTTGAAAAAAAAACGGTTGCCAATTTGTCTGACCGCAAGCAGCCTCGCAAATCGACAACCGTTCAGGGAGTCGCGGATCTAAGGATTGCTCCTGCTATCCGTTATTCAAAGTACTCCGCGTTGATATCAATGAACTCTTCCCATTCTTCAGGAACGTCTTCTTCCATGAAGATAGCTTCGACGGGGCATTCAGGTTCACATACGCCACAGTCGATACATTCCTCCGGATCGATGAAGAGTTGATTGTGTTCCTCAAACTCATCAGCATCCGGTAGCGGGTGAATGCAGTCTACTGGGCATACATCAACGCACGCACTATCTTTAACGTCAATGCAGGGTTCGCAAATCACATACGTCATGTTGGAAAACTCCTTTCCGCTTGATTTGTAGTAACAACTTCACTCAATAGGCGAGGTTAGCCAATTTGATGAAGAAGGCGTAAAAAACATCGTCCTATATGGAAGATTTTTTGTTATGTCTGCTGAGTTGCGCTCAAGACACAATAATAATACCACATGCAGTCTGTTTTGTCAAGTTACATTTGAAACGAGCGTGTGTAAAGTTTTTGACATTAAACGCGCCCGCTCTTGTAGGAGAAGGCTTTCAACCCGATTGAGCCAGAATGTAACCTCGCCGTTCTATCGGTGTATGGGTGATTATGAGCATTACTATAAAATTCAAATTTTTTACAATTCTTCCATTTTATGCACCCTTTCCAACCGAAATTGAGGTCTTTAATTATTAAAGGATATACAAAATTTTCACTATCCTTATATAGTCTGAGGTGACTCTAATAATAAACAACCCGATTTCACTGGAGGTGGAAACTATGTTTATGAGGAAACTCAAAACCGGTCTTCGGTTGCTTGGCACTTTCCTTCTGAGAGTTTTGTTAGGAATTGTGGCTGCGTACTTATGGATCGTCGGACTGACTTTTATGGGGCGCGCTACAGTCGGTAGGCTCTCCGACCGTTATATGGATGGTCGCTATGATGGATTGAGGGATACAGTGTTTTTTGACATTATTAACCCTATCGCGTGGTATGGCGGTTGGGTCTTGGTAGGTATAGCCATTATCTGGGGCTTTTCACAAGGCAGGTTAAATATTCGGAGATGGTTAAGGAAACGGCATGCTCAAATTTAAATGGTTTCAATTCTACGCACCAATCCTGGAGAATTCTGATGGTAGAAAACGATGTTCAACTGATTCGCAGAATCTTATCAGGCGACGACTCGGCATTTAGTGTTTTGGTCCAGAAGCACCAAAAAAGTGTCCACGCGCTTGTATGGCGGAAAATTGGGGATTTCCATATTGCTGAGGAGATTACGCAGGACACCTTTCTCCGAGTCTACAAAAGCCTTGCAACCCTGAAAGACCCCAATCTCTTTGCTGGATGGCTTTATGTTATCGCAAATCGGCTTTGCATCAATTGGCGCGAAAAAAATAGGGCGGTGATGCAATCCTTGGAAAACACACCGATGGAAGAGATAGAGGCATCCTCTTATACACATTATCTATCCGCGCAACGCGAGGTGGAAGCCGCCGATCACCGCTGTGAAATCGTCCAAAGACTTCTACAAAAATTGCCGGAGAGTGAACGCACAGTAGTGACACTCTACTATCTCGGTGAAATGACAGCGAAGGAGATTGGCAAATTTTTAGGTGTGTCAGTGAACACGGTTAAGAGCCGGCTGCGTCGCGCACGAGAACGTTTGCAGGCTGATCAAGAGCACTTAATTAGCGAAACCCTTAACGGCGTGCAATTGTCTACCCACCTAACTGAAAACATCATGCGGCAAGTTGCCGATCTGAAGCTGACACCGCCTGTAGTTAAGAAGCCGTTTCTCCCGTGGGCGGCTGTTGGCGCAGCTGCGGTTTTGGTTATGTTACTGCTCGGTGTTAGCAATCAATACCTTGCCCGTTTTCAGCAGCCATATAGTTTCGAGGCACAATCTGAACCCACGATTGAAATCGTTGATGCACCTATGACGCTTGATAGTGACGCTAAACCCGCTGTACACAATCAGGCTGGACGTGCTTTTACGCCAAGTAAAGACAATGGGAACGGTTTACAAGTTTCCGAGACAGCCTCACCTACCAATACACTGGAAATTTCCCCTAAGTTTTCTACTTCACAGTGGACCCAGACAGATGGCCCTCAAGGTGGGACCGTCCTTAACATCTTTGCTACACCTGAAAAGACCCTTTACGCTGTTACACACTCAGGTATCTATAGATTGGCAGTAAATGAGACTGTATGGGTGCTTATTGATACAAGTGTCCCAATTGATGCGTCCCGAATGCCTATGGCGGTGTATGGAGACACTCTCTATATTGTCTCTGCTGATGAAGTGTCCGCTTCAACCGATGCTGGTGAGACATGGAGCACATTTTGCCGCCGTCCACAGGGTCGCGCTATTGGATTTATCGTCACAGATGAGGCACAAGAAGACGACTCACAAGCACATCCTGTAATGTATCTTGCGCTTCAGGATAAAGGTATTTTCTACTCAACTGATGCAGGTGGGCGGTGGACACTCCTTAAGGATGGATTGACGGATAAAAGCGTTTCGGCAGTGGCTGCAATCGGAAACACGATATTTGCCGGTACAAATATGGGACTTTACCGCCTCAATTCAGGGATTTGGGATCAATTGCCTGTGGCTCCCTCTGAAGTTATTCATTCGTTAGTGGCTTCTGAAAACAATCTCTATGTCGTAACAGGTCACACCCTTTTTACTTTGGGATTGCTTGAATCAAGGCTAAAGGATGAAGGACAAATAATACGCGGCCACAATGCGAGTTCAAGTAGTATTTTCCACTCAGCTGATTTGGGAGCGTCGTGGACTGAGATAACACCGAAAAATAAGTCTCCGTTTGTGAGGACACCAACGGGTATGCAGCTTGTGGTTGCAGATGAGACACTCTTACTATTGGGCGTCGCTGAATTACGCTCAACGGACAGCGGGCAAACTTGGACAGACCTCGGATTCGATAGACATCTATTTACGTTGGGCAACTTTTCAACTGTAGCGATAAACGAGCATACGTTCTACAACGTTAGTGCCTCCGGTGTCCATCGGACAACCGATGGTGGTGAATCGTGGCAACCCTTTATGAGCGGGATGGCAGGTACCAGAATGCAGGATTTAGTGACGTTCAATGACAGACTCTACATGCATACGGGCAGCGACGTTTTCCAGTCAGTTGATGGGGGTACGTCGTGGCAAAATGTTCCGGTTAATGCGGGTGGCGTTACGCTTAGGTCAGCAAAGACAAAACACTCTCAAGGCGATTTCCCGCTTGATTCAAGGTTGGTAACAACTCACAACGCGCTTTATGGCATCGTACCGGAGGAAGACGACCTGCGAGTTTTTCACTTACCTATCAGTAGTGATGCGTTCGTTCCTGTTCACAAGATACCCGCTTTTGCAAGGCGATCACCCTCCTTTAATATGTGGACCAGAGAAGCCTTGACCTATGAATTATGGACGAGCGTTCAAGAAGTGGAAGCTGATGATCCTGAAGAAGGTGACAGCGTGCCTGTTACATTGTATTTTAGAAAAAAACATTGGGAAGCCGGCAGTTTTGCTGTCAGTGACGAAACATTCTACATGGAATGCCAGCGACGGCTTTTCAAGTGGAAATCCGGTAGGCAGGAATGGCGAAATACAGGACTAATAGATGCCAGTGAACAACCTGATGGCGCATTGGATAAAGGGTTCAAGTTAGCGGTTTCAGCAGAAACTGTTTACGTCGGTAAGCGAGATGGCACACTCTTTCAATCGCTTGATGGTGGAGACAGTTGGAGAGACGTTACGTCGAGTCTTCCGCTTCGCTTTACGCATTTCAACGAGATCATCTTTGTAGGCACAACGGTTTACGTCGCAACTGATAAAGGTGTCTTGTCTCTACAGCCCGGAGAATACTGGGACGTGATCACAGATAAAACAGGTACACCTATCGTCATAGATAGATTCGCTGTGAATGGCACCACAGTTTACGGTGCTGGGGATACGGGTGTATATCGTTTAGAAGGCGAATGGCAACAGATTTCTCCAGAAGTCCCGGGTAAAGTCGTATCTCTCATCGTTAGCAACGACAGACTTTATATTGCTACCGAACAACGCGGGCTATTTCACATCTCGCTTGAAGCAGAAGCATGGGTAGGCGTGATGAAATAACCTCCACTTTTACAAGTAAAAGGTGAAACTATGAAAGTCTTAGTCATCTCCCTTCTTATCGTCCTACTTGTCCTCCCGCTCACTTTCGCGGCAGAAGACAAACAGACTTCTGATGTTACCAGCCTTTACCATTTCGCTAAGATCTTGGGCGTTCAGGTATCATTGGAGCAAATCAAAAACGCTCTCATTCAGAAGACTGAGAAGCAACGTGTCGCCGATTTTGCGAATCTTATTGCCACTGCCAAAGAGATTGGACTTGAATTGCAAGAACACAATCTCACTTATGAGGAACTGCGAAAGTTTAAAACGCCGGTCATTGCTTATCTCAAGACTGCATTTGAGGACGAAAACCCTGCAAAAGCAGGTGCTACCGTTGGACATTTCATCGTCGTTGAGTACACCAACAAAAAGTGGGCGCGCCTCTTTGATACACCCCGTAGATTTTTATATCAGGCAGCCACAGTTGTCTCGCGAGACCGCTTTCTGGATCTCTGGACGGGACGTGTCCTCGCCCTCTCGGAAACCCAACGTCAGCAAAGGCAACCCGTTTTAAATGTTTCACCGACGTTGCTAGATTTAGATGCCTTAATCACACTGCACCGGGGCCTCGTGGATCAGGATTTAGCGGGATATCAGTTTCCTGTCCGCCTTAAAAATCGAAGTGATATTCCACTACGAATTGTCTCTGTCGCAGGCAATACGTGACATACGGTTGTCGCTAAGCCCAAAACAGATGTCATTCCTGCCGGGAAAGGTGCTGTCTTGGGGATCGGTTCGACTGCAGTTGCAGTCCACAGGACTTCTTTTATGACTGTCCATATTCAGACGGATACACCGCACCGTCCGTATACCTTTGTCTCCTTCGGGCGCGCTCGGGAATTTCCTGTCGTTTTTGTCCCTGAAAACCTGTATGTGGAAAGTACTGACGCATCGCAACCGAATAAAACCGTTTCGCTAAAAAACCCGCGTGAGACGGCTCTGATGATTCAGAATATTAAAAGTTCACAGGCGTGGATTCAGCCTGTCCTCCATGGTGATAACGTCGTTTATCCGTGGCGTGCTGCCGACATTGAACTGATTTTTCAAACAGATCAGATGCCAAAAGGACGGTTCAACGAGAATCTCATAGTTGAATACATTGACCATAAAGGCGAAATAAGGACCATCAAGTTACCGGTATCTGGAGACGGAAATCAAGTCTATACACTCGCGCCGGAACGTTTTTTCTTCGGACAAGTTAATTCCGGCGAGGAAAATACGAAAGTATTGGTCCTGAAGAACCTGACGAGCACTAAGCTCCAGATTGAAAAAACCGAAACCGATATCGGAACAATTACGGTAAAACGGCAAGAGAAAAGCAACAACTATCAATTGACGTTAACGTTACCACAGGTTTTAGCAACGGGTGCCCTGAGAGGTGAAGTTCAACTCCGGACGAGCCACCCAACGATGCATCTTATCAAGATTCCGGTTTTTGCTTTCGTCACAAAGTAGGAGCGTTCATGTCCGAACGTTCTGGCAACAAGTAAGGAGTTACCCCATGCAATATCTCAGACGGACATTCCTAATAAGTCTAATTGGCATTTTAATGAATCCGATCATGTTGTTCGCAGTACCGCACGAACCGTCCCCTGCTGGCGGTGATTGGCTTGAACTGAATCCTAAACTCGGGCAAACCCAAACCGATGCGCCTTGGTTCCCCGAACTGACCGGTGAACTCACGATTGAAGCGTGGATATACGTAGACGAACCTTTGTCCAAGCAAGTTGTCTTTTCACTCGTTGGTCAAACGGACCGTTTCAACTGTTTCCTTATTGGAACACCCACGGACGAGGATGAAGACGGTATTCTGGATACGCAGCTCGGTATCTTGTCCCAAGGAACGACTGAACATTCAGGAACGATGGTGGGAAACCTGCCGGCTCGTCAGTGGGTGCATTACGTGGCGACAATTGACCGAGGTGCTGCTGTCGGTAGTGACGGCTTTATCAGAGAACGGCGTGTCACAAGTGAGCTTCCAGTCCCGAATAGAAATCATCTCGTGCTTGGAGGTATCCCAGTTATATCAGGAATTCCAATGATGCCAGGATTCAAAGCACGTTTCGCTTCAGGGATCTATATTGACGAGTTGCGAATCAGCAGCAGCATCCGTTATAAAGGCAACTACGGCATACCCACACAAGCGTTTACTGCAGACGCAGCTACCATAGGACTCTATCATTTCGATGCGGAGTCAAACCAATCCTATGAAGATAGTTCAGGTTCCCAGATTCCCTTAATCCGAAGTGCGATAGACCCTGAGGTGCTTGTTGAAATTGAAGCAGCGACAGCCTCGCCCGTGCTGTCAAAGAGTGAAGCAGACCTGCTTCAACTCATCCGTGAAGGAATTACCTATTACGATAGCCTGCTTGAAAGCGGACGTGTTGACTTTCTTCGGGAGACTTCCAGTGTTGCCGCTGACGGGCTGCCTGAGATGCCACGCGCGCCAAGTGGTACCTGGAAAGGGACTTTCGAGTTTTCGGGACGCAAAATGAGATGCGTTGTAACACGAGATGTTATTCAGTATGAGCCTGACCGAAATATTCCAATTAAAGGAACAGAACAGTACGCGTATGATGGCGAAACCTTTGAGAGACTTCGAGAAACATTTAACGGTATGAGTCTGAGTCGCAGAAGCGAAATCGTTGATGACCCATCTGATGATCCACGCTTCTGGGGATGGAATCTCAGTGGTCAGGATCAGTCTCTCGTAATACTTATTGATGGACTTGATGTTGAAAGTATTAAAGCGGTGCCTCTCAACGAGAGTGATGTCTATCATATCAAAGGCAATATGTTGGATGTCGCAATAGAATTGTGGCTGAACCCGAAGAAAAGTTACCGCCCCGAACGCTATAAGGTTTCTAATCCGATGTTTTCGATGACAAAGGATTTCAAGTTCAAAGAAGTTGCTCCTGATCTCTGGTTCCCGGAATCTGCCAAAGGGGTTAACAGTGTAACTGATATGAAGACCGGCACGAAAACTGATGAGTCGACCACGACTGTGCAATTTACGAACATTCGGATTAATGAACCGATCCCTGAATCCCGATTTTCCATTGAACCACCGCCTGGGGCAAGCGTGTTCGACATGCGGACCCGAGAAAGTTTTGAGGTTCCAGAGGAAAACAACAAATGATATGTTTCAGACGCGTAAAGCATTGTGCATGAACTACATATTTTAGAATTGTTCCCACCGGCAAAGCGAAAATTGAGGGACCTTGTAAAAAATTTGACAAATCCCAATTTTTGTGGTAATATGTCAATAGTCGTCAATTGTCGCTTGCAAGTCCCGCTATATTGCAAGATGTAGGTGCCCCGTCTCAACACCGGTAGGAACACATGAAAAAGCCCACCCGCAAGAAGTGGCGGTTTAGCAATTCAGATCTTGACAGCAGTTTGGCGTTGGCATCCGAAGCGGGTGTTTCGCCGTTCGCTGCGCAGCTGCTGATCAATCGAGGCATAAAAACCGCCGCCGAAGCGCGCGCCTATCTTTACCCGACTTTTGATGAACTCCACTCGCCTTTTGAATTAGCCGATATGGATAAAGCCGTGGAACGGATACACACAGCGATCTCGCGCGGTGAGAAAATCTGCGTCTATGGCGATTATGATACCGATGGCACCACCGCCACTGCGCTGTTGCTGAATACGTTCCGTCAGATGGATGTGCCCGCCGACTACTATATCCCGAGCCGATTTGATGAAGGCTACGGCCTCAGCGAAGACGCGATCAAAAAAATTCATGAGAAAAACGATGCAAAGTTGATAATCACTGTAGATTGTGGTATCACGTCGGTTAAGGAGGTCGCGTTAGCCAATCAGCTCGGTATGGATGTTATTGTCACCGACCACCACCAACCAGAGCAGGAACAGCCACCAGCACACGCGCTAATTTCACCTAAGATTAAGGGGAATGAATACCCGTACACAGAACTCGCGGGTGTCGGTTTAGCCTTCAAATTGGCACAGGGGTTGATAGACGACAGAAGGTTTCTTGAATCACTCTTGGATCTGGTTGCATTGGGCACTGTCGTAGACATGGCATCGCTCACTGGAGAGAATCGCATTTTGAGCCGTTTGGGATTGGCGGAACTTGATAAACGGGAACGTCCTGGCATTCATGCGTTATGTGAAGCAGCCGGTCATAAAATTGATACACCGCTCGACGGATATGCGCTCTCTTTTAAATTAGGACCCCGCATCAACGCTGCGGGAAGAATGGATACCGCACACAAAGTCGTTGACCTACTCACGACCGATTCTGAGGATGTTGCAACTCGGATCGCTTCTCAACTCAATCAGGCAAATCGGGATCGACAAGATTTGGAAAAACATATCCAAGATCAAGCAGCGGCGCTCATTGAAAAAGAGGTGGATGATGACACCGTAGGGATCGTTGTCGCGAGTGATAAGTGGGACCAAAAGGCACAAGGTGTGGTCGGCATCGTCGCCGCACGTTTGATGCAAACCTACTACAAGCCTGCCATTGTTCTCGCAATTAACGGCGATGAAGCGACTGGATCCGGACGTTGTATTGAAGGAATGAACCTCGCTGATAGCCTTGTCGCCTGCACAGATTTACTCGTGAAACACGGCGGACACGCCGCCGCCGCTGGGTTAACGATCGAAACCAGAAATATTCCCAAATTCAAGGATGCTTTCAACGAATTCGCCTCTAAACACCTGACAGCGGAGGCACTGCAACCAAAGCTGGACCTTGAATTTGAAACGCATCTTTCGCTTTTGACGTTAGACACCCTAAAGGAACTTGAGAAATTTGAACCGTTTGGACAGGCGAATCCATCGCCGCTTTTTGGCAAACGACGCGTCAAAGTTGTTGACGGCACGCCCCGAAGAATGGGGCAGGATGGGAGCCACCTGAAAATGTTCGTCAGCGACAGTGGCGTGAAACACTGTGCAATCGCCTGGGGCACTGGCGACAAACTCGTCACTTTCAATCGTCCGAATGTCTCCCTGGATGTCGCTTTTTCACCACAGATCAACGAGTGGCAGGGCACCCAATCTGTGCAACTTATCCTTAGAGATTGGGAAGTGCACGCTGAAGGCAGGGACATGAACTGGGATGTTTTTCCCAGACTTGATGATGAATCTTCCGTAAAGATTGCCGACAGGCGCAACACGGAGAAAAAGAATTATCTTTTAAAGTTGCTTGCGCGCGAAGAATCTTGTATAATTTATGTACGAGATGAAGAAATGCTGGACTTTTTGCTTACAAAGCTTCTACCGGAGAGCCTTGAGGGTATTGCGGCACACGATGAGACAACATCCGGTGAAGCGGAAGCAGCGTTGTTGAAGCAGTTGGCGCGTGGAGAGCTCAGGACAATCGCCTCAAGTAGCAGTCTATCAAGCCGTGAAGCGTTTCCGTTCGTGAAGCACGTTGTTTTTTGTCATCTCACACCGAGTGCAGATCTGTTTTTCAAGCGATGCGCGCCTGCTTTCGCAACGCAAGAAACCTCCTGCCTGCATCTCATCTACGGCGATACAGATGGAACGGAGATGCGGAATTGGGTAAGGAAAAAATATCCTGAGAAGGCCGAATTACAGCAATTGTATGGCGGCATCCGTAAAGCCGTCCAGTCCAACGGGGCGGAGGGATATGCTGAGGCAGCGATGCTGAATGGCACGCTCGGAGCCCCCTCGACAGTTGAAACCGGACTTACGATCTTTGAAGAATTGGAGTTTATTGAGCGGTATGGGGAATCAGGGCACAGACTTGTGAAACTCTGTCCTGCTCAGAAGAGTGATTTATCTCGTTCACCGACTTACTTGAGAGGGGAATGGATTAAGCAGACGAGTCCGTCTTTTATTGAGTTTCAGTTGAAAGAGAACATTGAATCTATGTGGGAGCGCATAGAAAATGAGTGTCAAATCGCTAATACGCCAGATTCAAGCCTATAATCCGGACGCAGAAGTTGAACTTCTGGAACGTTGCTACCGTTTCGCGCGAGAAGCGCATGAAGGGCAAAAACGCAAGTCCGGCGAACCCTACTTCACGCACTGCGTCAAAACCGCTGTAATTCTCGCGGAACTTCACCTTGATACGCACACGATCTGCGCCGGGCTTATGCACGATGTCCTTGAAGATACAGGCATCACGCGTGAGGAACTGCAGGTCCGCTTCGGTGCGAACATCGCGAACCTTGTTGAAGGTGTAACGAAAATTGGGCAATATAGGCCGAGTGTCGGTTCCCCGACGACCAGCGCACCCATTACGGTTGAGGATCGGGTCCATCGGAAACGACAAGCCGAAACCTACCGGAAACTCCTCTTAGCAACAGCAGAAGATATGCGGGTCATTCTGATTAAACTCGCGGATCGACTTCATAACATGGAAACGTTGAAGTTCCTCACCAGCGAGAAATGTCAACGCATTGCCAAAGAGACCCTGGAGATTTACGCACCGATCGCACACCGGTTGGGAATTTGGCGTATCATGAGTCGCCTTGAAGACTTGGCATTCAAACATCTCTACCCCACCGAGTATCGAAAAATTGCGGATCTCCTGAACCAGAAGCTCACGGAGCGCGAGGCATACTGTGATAGAATGGTGAAGCAGATTCGTCAAGTCCTTGAAAAACGCGGTGTCTATGCCGATGTCCACGGCAGAACAAAGCATATCTATAGTATCTACCAGAAGATGCAACAGAAAGGTACGCCTTTCAGCGAGATCCGAGACCTCGTCGGTCTCAGAGTGCTTGTTAAAACGGAACCTGACTGCTACACAGCCCTCGGTGCCCTCCACAACAAATGGAATTACCATCCCGATCGGCTTCGAGATTGGATCGGACAACCTAAGAAAAACGGGTATCAGTCACTCCATACTACGATTTTAGATGACGGTAAACCCGTTGAGGTACAAATCCGCAGTTATCAGATGCATAAAGTCGCTGCGGATGGTATTGCTGCGCATTGGAGCTATAAAGAGGGAGTGCCAACGAGTAGACAGGGCCGCTTTATTTTTGCGAGTTACAAGCAGATACTTGAAGACATACAGGAGACACAAGATAGCCCACATCAGTTTGTGGAATCAATGAAGTTGGAGCTCTTCCAAGACGAAGTCTACGTTTTTTCGCCGAAAGGCGACCTCTTTAAACTACCGGCCGGCGCGACTGTTATCGATTTCGCCTATAAAATCCATACGGACATCGGGCATACATGTGTTGGGGCAGAGGTCAATGGGTCTATTGCCCCGATTCGGCGGGTACTTGAGAATGGCGACCAAGTTAACATTCGGACGCAGTCAAATGGAAAACCGAGTCGCAGCTGGTTACCGCATGTGAAAACGGCTACGGCACGGGGTAAAATTAGGCACTGGTTCCGTGAAAAGGACAGGGCGGATGCGCTGGAATTAGGTAAGAAATTTCTCGAAGCGGAGTTGCGTACCTTCTATCTTAACGCTCGTGATTACCTCAGTTCCCCGGAACTGCTCAATATCGCCAAACAGCTCAAGCACAAAAACCTTGGAGAGCTTTTTGTGCGCATCGGCAACGGGGATGAATCGGCTATCCAAGTCGTCAATCTCTTGAAACCTGAGGTGCCGAACCCTGAAACTGAAACTGTAGAAGATGTTAAACCGGAACGGAAACCAGAGTCAGCCGCTATCCAACTTGAAAACAATATAGACTTAGGTATGATGCGGATCATGAAATGCTGTAACCCGATTCCTGGCGATCAAGTTGTCGGCTACCTGACTCGCGGGCGCGGCGTTTCTGTCCACAGAGCGGGATGCATCCGTATCCTCGATGAACCGGAACGCCTCTTGGCAGTTAAATGGCTCGAAAAGTCGATGTCCGAAAACGGGGACCACCCGCCTGATGTCTACCCTGTCAAAATCCTCGTCGAATGCAGCGATCGTCCCGGCATGCTCGGTGCAATCACAACAGCCATCGCACAATACAAAGTGAACATCCGCTGTGGTACCTTCCAACCCTCTACTGTCCATCTTGACGCTACCGCTGCTGACAACCTCACAATAGACGTAACAGGTGCTGAGCAGCTCGATAAAGTCATGGAAGCGATTCGGCAGCTGAAAGGCGTACAACGCGTCATCCGCCTCTCCTAAATCCAACCTATCGTCATCTCAATGTCATGTATTGGGGAAACGCGCCACGGATTGTGCTGCGCTATACAGGGTTAGGCATTCTTGATATAACTTTGGACACTCTTCCGCTCTTCAGACATTTCGTGCAAACGCGAATCCGCCGCGTGCCTTCCTCTGTTTGAACGCGAACCCGCTGAAGATTTGGCAGCCAACGCCGCTTTGTATGTCGAAATGATTTACTAATCTGGTTACCCGTCATCGGGCGTTTGCTACAGATGCTACAGACGCGTGACATCTTGATCTCTCCTTTTTTCTCTATAAAGTGTTGGTCAAACCTAAACATTAATGATACCACAATTAGGCGGAAAAAGCAAATTTTCTTTAGCAACAGCCCGAACATACGCGTGACTTTTTTCAGAGAATCTGATATACTATATTTCAAGACTTTGCTGTAAGATACGTAATACCAGAATCATAGAGCTATTCAGTTTTCGGTTTTCTACCGGTTGTATGCCGGAGGTCGCGAACTGGAGCTCGCTCCTATAGAAGAACTGAGTGTTCTATCAGAACCGAAAATATGAAAGTTGCTTATATTACCGCAGGTGCTGCTGGCATGTACTGCGGCACTTGTATCCACGACAATATGGTAGCCACCGTTTTGAAGAAGCAGGGACATAACGTTTCGCTAATTCCTACGTATACTCCTACCCGAACCGATGAGACAAATGTTAGCATGAACCGCGTCTTTTTTGGCGGTGTTAACGTTTATCTTCAGCAGAAACTCTCCATTTTTAGGCACACGCCGTGGACGTTTGACAAACTCCTCGACAGCCCGACACTGTTAAACGGATTGGCACGGTTTAGCGGCTCAACAGACGCTCGCGACCTTGGACAACTCACTGTATCTATGCTCCGTGCCGAACAGGGGTATCAAAAGAAGGAGTTAGCGAAGTTAGTTAAATGGCTCGCTGAAGAGAATAAACCCGATATCGTCTACCTCACCAATTCCATGCTCGTAGGTTTCACGCGAGAAATAAAGAAAGCCTTGGATGTGCCGGTTATCTGCGCCTTGCAAGGCGAAGACATCTTTCTGCAAGATTTAATTGAACCGTATAAGACAGAAGCGTTAGCCCTCCTCCAAGAACGCGCGAAAGATCCGGACGGCTTCGTGGCACCCTGTGCCTACTATGCCCGATTTATGGCAAACGCATATCTTGACGTGCCTGTTGGTAAGATTGACGTCGTACCGCTCGGATTAAACCTGGACGGACACGGTTTACGTGTCGAAAAACCGGACCCGCCACCCTTCATTATCGGTTATTTAGCGCGCATCTGTCCAGAAAAAGGGCTTCACATTTTAGTGGATGCTTTCCAGAAAGTGGCGGAAGCGTTCGGTGCCAATAACGTTCAACTGCATGTAGCAGGGTACCTCGGTAAGAAAGATGAGCCGTATATCGAGGAACTCGTGAACCAGATTCAGGCATCTGGCTTGGCAGACAGTTTTGTACACCATGGAGAAGTAACGCGTACCGAAAAAATTGATTTTCTCAACCGTCTACATGTCTTTTCTGTTCCGACTGTTTACCGTGAATCCAAAGGATTATCGATTATAGAGTCGCTCGCCAACGGTGTCCCAGTCGTCCAACCTCAGCACGGTACATTTCCAGAAATGATCGGCGCAACTGAGGGTGGAATCCTCGTGGAACCCGAATCTGCTGAGGCAGTGGCAGCGGGCATCATAGAACTCCTTAACGATACCGAGCAGCGCGAACGCCTCGGCGCAACGGGGAAAATGAACGTCCATGAGAAGTTTAACGATGTAACCGTAGCAAAACAACTCTTGAAAGTGTTTGAAAGGTATATTTAATACCATCTCTAAAAGGAAATGAATTATGTCTAAAACATGGCTGATTTTTGTTTTCATGACCGTCTCATCGTGGGGGCTTTACGGGGTATTTCTGCATCAAGGGCAGGTCGCGATGGGGGATCTCAAGGTGGACCCTAATGTACGCTACAAAGCATTTCTCTTTGTCGGACTTGCCTATCTTCTTGCAGCAGTCATCGGTTCCGCGTTGATGCTCGTCATTAATGGGTCCAACTGGCAATTTACAAGAAGCGGCGTCTCTTGGTCGTTTGTTGCTGGACTTGTCGGTGCTATCGGCGCGTTTGGCGTTCTACTCGCGTTTGGCGCGGGGGGTAGACCGGCTGTCGTGATGTCCATTGTTTTTGCAGGTGCGCCAATTGTGAACGCTATCGTTGCGACGCTCTCGCATCCACCTGCCGGGGGTTGGGGCGCAGTCCGATGGCAGTTTGTGGCGGGTATCTTGCTCGCTGCGTTGGGTGGCTGTTTAGTGATGCTGTATAGACCCAGTTCGTAGTCCCTCGAAAAAAATCACCGTAAATCCGCTTCTTCGCTGGCGGGGTTTCTGACCCCGCCAATTATCGCAAGGCGGTCGCTAAATACACACTATCCTTTCCTGACGCCACTCGCTCAATTATTTTGCTATTTTGCCACAAAACGCATTTTTCACTATCCTTTTTTCGTGACATGTCTCTAATAAACAAGAAGAGGAGAATTGTCATGCATTCCGAAGAATTGATTGACGCGAGTGATGCTGAGTTAGTCGTTGTCGCACTTGCTGGTAATACACAAGCCTTTGATGTGTTAGTTAACCGCTACCGACGCGCGATGCTGACAGTCGCGCAACAAATTGTCCGAAACGCTGCCGACGCAGAAGATGTCGTACAGGACGCGTTTTTACGGGCTTTTGAATCATTGCCACAACTTACGGATCTGAATCGGTTTGGGGCGTGGCTCCATTCTATCACTCGGAACCGTGCCTTGCGTTATTACAAAAATGCCAGTCGCTATCAACCCCAAGAGGATATGGAACCCTATTTGAACACGGTATCAGACACATCGGCGATAGATCCCGCTCAGATTGTGGAAAGCGAATTAACGCAGCAGGGCATTAGAGACGCTATTCAAAGTCTTCCGCCTGACTATCAGGAGGTTATTGAACTCTATTATTGGGCAGAGATGCCTCAACAACGGATGGCTGAATTCCTATCTCTGCCACTGACGACTGTAAAGTGGCGGCTCCGCAAGGCGAAGGAACTGCTGAAAACAATCTTAGAAAAACGCGGCTATGGCGAAGATTTATGAATTATAGAGAGGTGGAAACTATGGAACAACAAGCACAAGCACAGGAACTCAGAGGTCTTTTTCACATGTTGGATCACACCGCAAAGATCGCAGAGGACGCATCGTTAACAGGGGCCTTTAGTGGCGGTGAAACACGATGCATCACGCAATTCAACAACACCCTTGCGCGCTTGAGGGCACTCAACGCCGTACCTGACGGGCTTTTCGAGGAACTTCACGCTGAAGCGTCTTTTGGTCAGATCGGGATTGCCTGCCATCAACTCGCGGCTTATCTGAATGAAGGGTTAGATTCGACCGCGGATTCCAAAGGATGGTTCTCCAGTTTTTTCGGGGAACGGTTCATGGAAAATCTGACAGAAGAGGCAACAGATAAACCTCTTGGAGATATGATCCGAAAGGCTGTTCCAGATTTCTTGACCGAGACGACGTTAGAAGACATCGCCGAAACTTTTCCTGTTACAGCAGGCGGAAAATTAACGATTGATGCCGACTGCGGTGGGATTGATGTGCAAAGCACAGACGATGATACCCTCTCGATTCGCGTTCAACGTGCCGCGCAGATAAAAGCGAATCGGCGGGCAGCGGAAATCCTCAAGAATCTTGATGTTCAGATAATACACGAGGCATCCGATGTTAAAATTGTGGCGAAGTTCATAGGCAGCGCGAAACGCTGGCAGAAGCGGAAAAACGATCTTGATGTTCAGTTTGATATCCTCGTGCCACGGCACTATAACCTCGATCTGAAAACTGCATGTGACGACATCTCCGTTGTGAATGTTACAGGGGACGTGAACGTAGAGACATTCCGCGCGGGGCTCCGTCTTCAAGAGATTACCGGACGTATCGATGGTGTCACATCTTTGGGGAACATTGATCTCAAGGCGTTTAATGGAGATGCAGTACTTCAAACGACTGCTGGGAATATTCGGATCGCGGACGGGACCGGCGATGTCAAAACCAAAACATCCGGTGGTAACCTCCAAGTGGTTCAGGTTATAGGTGCGGTCAATGGACGCGCCTCTGGTGGTAATATTATCCTACGCGGCTGCACAGGCGGGGCAGACCTGAAAAATGCTGGTGGGAGTATAGAGGTAGAAAACGACGGCCCCGTTCTTGCGAAAAACGCTGGTGGTTCTATCCGTTGTCACCTACAAGAGGTGTCTGCTAATCAGAGTTTACTGCTGGATTTGGAAACAACTGGTGGCAGTGTTAATGTCTCACTCGTTCCAGATATCGCTGCGACTGTCGAGGCTAAAGTACTGAGTGGCTCAGTAACGACTGAATTTCCGGTAACCGTAGAAGCATCGGGTACTGTAAAACCTGATCAGTTGCAGGGGATTATTAATGGTGGCGGTCCGCTGCTCAAACTCCGCTCTGTCGGTGGAAATATCATTCTAAGAAAGATAGAGGCAGATCAACCGGAAGAGGTGTAACGTGTTACAAAGCAGGCGAAGCGAGTTGACGTTAGTTGGTGTGTTTGTAAGGTTCCCGCGTCGTATCCGGTTCGGTTGCGATGCAGATCGCATCTGGGCGTGTACGCCGCAAAACCGAACCTACCGGGCCTGGAGGATCCCCAATTTGAGTTTGCC
>VXZK01000048.1 GCA_009845545.1 Candidatus Poribacteria bacterium | reverse complement strand
TAACAACTAAAACCTTTCACCACAAACCTTCAGGAAAAAATGGGGGTAAGTGACGGCGAGATTTAATTTGAAAGAGATTGTCTATCATGATACACTACTAATACAGCAGGAAATTTTCGGTTCGGGTGAGACTCGTTTTTCAATAATAGCCAGTGGATCATTCGTTGGCTTTCGCTTTGAGAATAATGAAGGAGAAAATAAAAGATGGAAACCACAGTTACAAGATTAAAACTATTATGTGTCAGTTTAATGGTGATGAGTCTGATGTTTGTAGGTATCAGTTCTGCTAAAATTGACTTCGGAGATTGCGTCGGCATGTGGCTCTTTGATGAGGGAAATGGTAAAAAAGCCAAAGATTCCTCGGGCACAGGCAATGACGGCACGATTGAAGGTGGTGCAAAATGGGTTAATGGCAAGTTTGGCAAGGGTTTGGGTCTAAACGGATCGGATGCTTATGTCGAAATTGCGCATGACGACTCTTTAAACGTTGGCGGTGAACACACGATTGCCCTTTGGGTTAAATTAGATAAGCCCCCCGCGGGTGGTATGGGTGTTGTAACCAAAGATGATTGGGCACCTGGATTTTGGTGGGATGGCGGTACAATCCGACATCACACACATGACCCACCCGCCCAGCTTCACTTTATAGATGCAGCTTGGAGTCCAGATACGGACTGGCATCATGTTGCTGTTACCTGGGACGGTAAAGCGTTTGGTGTATATCTGGATGCTAAGGAGATTGGCGAGGGTGTAACGACAGCAAACATAGGAAGGAACCCGTTAAGCGATAAACCGCTATTAATAGGCATCTATCTCGCCACTGGACAGCACGGTCAGTGGGGTGCGTTTCTCGGCGCAATCATTGACGATGTTGCTATCTTCAGTGTCGCGTTGGACGATAATGATATTGAAACCCTCATGAATGACGGCTTAAAAACAGCAGCTGATATTGAACCTTCAGGCAAACTCACAACAACCTGGGCTGACATTAAAGCCGAGTAATCCTACAGATTGCGTTCGTTGGCAAGACCGAGGGCGGTTCAATACTGGGCACCCTCGGTCTTGTCGAAAGTATCGCTGAATGGGAGGCGTTTTTATGTCGCAAAACCCCCTGAAAGCCTGTCTTCGCAAGCGAGATTCACTGTTTCATGCCTACACGTTTGGTGAGCAGGAACAGGAAAAGTTAAATCGGGATGGACATTTTGTGTTGCCCGGTGTGCTTACACCCGATGCACAGGAAAACCTGACACGTTCGCTGTCGCATATTCATGAACTTTCACGCACATCAACAGAAGGGCATGAGCCGAACCGATTTTCTGCAGAATACGACAGTTATCTCGAAAGCTTGATTGCACATCCACAGATGCTTGAACTCGCACGAAAGATGTTGGGTGATAATATCCGATACGATCATTGTGTGAGTCTGAACAGGCCGGGTGGCAACGGCGGTATTGGGTGGCATAGCCATGGATACTCAGATGACGATCCAAGTTTAGGTTTTGTCCGTATCTTCTTCTATGTCAACGGTTTTGAACCGGACGATGGCGGTTTGAAGGCTGTTCCCGGAAGTCACCTCTATCGGGACGCAAGAATCCATGGACGCGCAGATGACGCATTGCGAGAAGGATGGTTGGCGGGAAAAACGCACCCAGAGACAGGTCAACCCTTAGAGATTGAGGCGTTATCTGCGCCCCCGGGCACAGTCGCGCTGATGTGGACGCATGCAGCACATGCGGTGTCACCAAGAAAACCGGATAGCGATACGCGTTGGTGTGTCGTTTATGCCTACCGAAATCCCGGCAGACCCTCCGGTGCCCGTTGGATTACACCCGAATTTGAACGAAAAGCGATTCCCGGCGCAGAAGGCTTGATGTCCCTTTATTAAAAGTCCCCCAGGCCCGGTAGGTGCGGTTTCCTAACCGCACCGGGCTTCGTTAGGAAATTACTTCGGAGTTTTTATGCCACAAAACCCGATTTTTCATGATTACACCTTTGGTACTCAAGAACGCGAAGAATTAGATCATGAGGGGCATTTTGTGCTTCCCGGCCTCCTAACGGCTGATGCTCAGGAACGATTGACAGAATCACTGGCTCGGATTGAATCGCTGATACCGGGTTGCAAAAAAGGGTATGAACCGAACAGATTCGCTGCGGAATATGATGGTTATCTCGAAAGTCTAATCCCACATCCCCAAATCCTTAAACTCGCGCGCGAAGTACTTGGTGAAGAGATACGTTATGACCACTGCGTGAGTCTCAACCGTCCAGGGGGCAATGGTGGCACCGTATGGCATAGCCACGCATACGCTGAAGACGACCCGCGCTACGGTTTTGTCCGTATCTTTTTTTATGTCAACGGATTTGCGGCAGATGATGGCGGTTTGAAAGCAGTGCCCGGAAGTCATCTATACCGCGATCCCAAAATTCAGGCGGCAACAGATGAAGCATTACGAGAAGGGTGGATGGCTGGAAAAACCCATCCGCAGACCGGCAAACCCTTAGAAATTGAAGCGTTATCGGTACCGCGAGGGACGGTCGTCCTGATGTGGACACATGCAGCACATGCCGTAACTCCAAGAAAACAAGAAAGTGACACCAGATGGACAGTCGTTTACGGATATTATAAACCCGGTAAAGACCCAGGTGAAAGGTGGATTACACCGGAATTTGAGCAAAAACGGATACCCGGTGCAGAAGGATTGATGTCTCCTTATTAAAGTAGTAGGCACGCTCCATCGTGCCGTAACCAAAACAACCATGCCACAAAATAAACCGCACATTCTCTTCCTCATCAACGACGAACACCGTCCCGATGTCCTGCCAATCGAAGGGGACACGGCTATCCGCACGCCGACACTCTCTCGGTTTATGGATGAGGGTATCTATTTCCGCAACGCCTATACCCCTTCACCGATTTGTGTCCCCGCACGCCAAAGTTTCCTTTCAGGACTCTACCCGCGGAACTGTGGAAGCCTTAACTTTGGCGATCCGATGCCGACAGAGGTCCGAACAATTCCGGGCCAGTTCGGAAACTACGGGTACTACTCCTGCTGCGCGGGCAAAATGCATTTCGTCGGGACGGATGTTATGCACGGCTGGCGGGAACGGATAGGGCGCGATATTATCGGCAATAACGGTTATCCATACCACACCGTTAAAGATGAACACCACGCCCAGATTACACCAGAACCCGGGACCGGTATGAAGCGGAACAAGGTGATTCAGGAGGTTCGCGATGCACAACCCGGCTTGGGACAATGGATGCTCCATGACCAATACAATGTGGATGGCGCGCTGCTGTTTCTTGAAGAGTATTTCGTTAATGCCTCTTATGATCGTCCAAAGTTCAACCCGCTCTGTATGGCGGTAAGCCTTATAGCACCCCACTATCCGTATCAGTGTCCCCTCGACCTCTTTACTTACTACATGCAGCGCGTAGAACCGATTGTTGAAGAACCGAACGAGCAGTTTGGATACGACGATTTTTTCAGGGTCCGGGTCGGTCAAGATGTTACCTACCGTCAGGCACATCGAGCGACCGCTGCGTACTATGGCATGATTGAATGGATGGACGCACAATTTGGTCGGGTCATTGAGAAGTTGGAGCACTTGAACGTTTTGGACGATTTCATCATCGTTTTCCTCTCTGACCACGGCGAGATGCTCGGCACGAAAGGACTTTGGGAGAAACAGAGTTACTTTGAGGCTTCGGCACGCGTACCACTTTCTATCTGGTATCCGAAGCGATTTGGACGCGAACCGAAGGCGCTTGAGCAGAATGTATCGTTGGTGGATCTGTTCCCAACGATATGTGAATTAGCAGAGATTCCTGCACCGAATGCGCTTGATGGGAACTCGCTCGTGCCACTCATTGAAGGGGATACCGCGGATTGGCAGGATACCGTTTACAGCGAACTGTGGCGTGCCCAGAATGGACCCTCTGTGATGGTTAAAGAGGGCAGTTTAAAGTATTTCCGATTCAACAATGAAAAAGGATGGCCCGAACAACTCTTTGATCTCTCCAAGGACCCGGATGAACGGAAGAATCTCATTGACGTGCCTGCCTATGCCAACGCGCTCTCAAGGTTGCGTGCCAAAGCCGATGCACTGCCTGAACCCCGACGCAAAGATGAGAATAACAGGTTCATCGACCCATATCGTCCGATGACTGCCCCGCATTAAGGAGTGCGAACTTTTGACATAATCTCCGTAGCGGGCCCCTGGTTGGACAGTAGCTGACTTTGCGGAAACGAAAAGCACACGCAACCTACTGGAAGCAGTAAACAAAGATTCCCGACTTTTGTCACTTACCCCCATTTTTTCCTGAAGGTTTGTGGTGAAAGGTTTTAGTTG
>VXZK01000032.1 GCA_009845545.1 Candidatus Poribacteria bacterium | reverse complement strand
CGCTACCTTCACACGGTAGAAGTCACTGGTTCAAATCCAGTACGCCCCATCGTTGCCGAACCCCCATCGCTTGTTTAACCAAGGAGACGGACATGGAAAGGTGGGAAACCCCGAATTTCGTAGAAGCGGGGGTGAAAGCAATTGACTGCGACATCCATAACGAAGTCCCAACCTTGCAGACACTCTACCCGTACATGTCTGATTTCTGGTGCGACTATTGTCAGAACTCCGGCTTTAGGGGAGCCGATGCAAACGATTATCCACGCAACGCACCACTCACGACGCATCCCGATGCACCTTCCCCTTGGGACATCGATCTCTCACATATCCGGCAGCGGTTACTTGATGGTTGGGATCTTGCGTACGGCATTCTTAACTGTGCCTACCGAGTACAAAGCGTTCATAACCCCGACCTCGCCGCAGCAATCGCACACGCAATAAACGATTGGCAGATAGAACACTGGCTCGATCCAGAACCCCGACTCCGCGCGTCACTTGTGATCCCAAGTCAGATCCCAGAACTCGCCGCAGAGGAAATCGAACGCGTCGGCGCGCATCCAGGCTTTGTTCAGGTAATACTACCTGTCCGCTCTCGCACACCTTACGGCAATCGGCTCTATCATCCAATTTATGAAGCAGCGGTACGGCATAATCTCGCTATCGGTATCCAGTACGGTGGCGCACCGGGGACGCAACCTTCACCAACAGGATGGCCATCAACATTTTTAGAGGAATACTCGGGAATGACGCAGGTCTTCCAAGCCCAGGTCATTAGCCTCGTCGCCGAAGGCGTTTTTAACCAGTTTCCAGAACTCCGAGTGGTCCTCATTGAGAGCGGTTTTACATGGCTGCCCGCAATGATGTGGCGCATTGATAAAGAGTGGCGGGGCCTCCGAAACAATACACCTTGGGTCAAACGACCGCCGTCGGAATACATGCGAAAGCATATCAAGTTTACCTTGCAACCTGTTGACGCACCACCGACACCAGAGCAGCTGCTTCAGATCATCGGTCAATTGGAATCCGATGAGATGCTAATGTTTTCAACGGATTATCCACATTGGCAGTTCAATACACCCAACGAGGCACTACCCTCAGAATTACCCGGTTCACTCGCTCGAAAGATTTTGCACGAAAACGCAAGGAACTTCTATCAATTGTTTTAACAGTTGTCAGGTATCGGTTTGCCTGGCAGTGAGAGTTATCAGTTAAGAGAGGTCTTGTGGCAGTTGAGGTTACTGTTCAAGCAACAACAAACCTCTTCAACTGACGACTGAAAGATTTTTTTCGGAGAAAAAAATCGTACTGACAACTGACAACTATTCACTTATTCACTCATGGAGATAAACGCGATGGAAAACACAACAACAAAACGTTTGAAATATCCAGTTATTGATTGCGATATCCACAACTCTGTGCCACCGGGCGGATTGTCTCCCTATCTATCCCAGCAGTGGCAGGATCACCACAAAACCTTCGGTCTCCGCGGTCAAATCGGCGGATACTATCCGCGCGCACTCCTAAACGCGGCACGCCACGACGCATGGCCACCCTCAGGACTCTCACCAGGCGCAGATTTGGGGTTCATGCAGGAGCAACTACTGGATGCATGGGATATTGAATACGGCGTGTTGAATCCGCTAATCCCTGTCGGTGAGCAGCTGAATCTTGAGTACAGTGACGCGCTCGCAAGCGCAGTCAACGATTGGCAAGTTGCCGATTGGGTTGAACCTGAACCCCGTCTACGTGCCTCTGTCGTCCTGCCTTATGAGAACGGAGATCTCGCAGCTGCAGAAGTTCATCGGTGTGGCCCAAATCCAGCGTTTGTCCAAATCTTGCTCCTCGCGCGAACGCGGGAACCGCTTGGCAACCGAAAATATTGGAAAATCTACGAGGCAGCTGTTGAATACGATCTACCCATCGGTATTCACTTCGGAGGCAACCAGGGACCCATCACAGGTGCCGGCTGGCCCTCCTATTACATAGAGGATCACGGCGGTATGCCCCAAGCCTTCCACACGCAAGTTATTAGTTATGTCTGTGAAGGCGTATTTGACCATTTTCCAACACTTAAAGTTGTGCTAATTGAAGGCGGATTCGCGTGGCTCCCACCGCTCATCTGGCGACTCGACGCAACATGGGAAAAACTCCGGGTCGAAATCCCGGACCTCAAACGCAAGCCTTCGGAATACATCCGCGACCATTTCTGGCTCAGCACACAACCGATGGAAGAACCACCGAAGCGTGAATATTTCGAGCAGCTGCTGGAGCAGATGGACATGAACGACAAACTCATGTTCGCAACAGATTACCCGCATTGGGATTTCGATGCACCCGACCGTGCACTACCCAATTTCCTCGCACCGGAACTGCGTAAAAAAATCTTATCAGACAACGCCCGCAACCTTTACGCATTTGACAAACTGTAGGATTGGTTTTTGTCCTGTAGGAGCGAACTGTGCTCGCGATGTAAATCCGTGTAGGAGCGAGCTGTGCTCGCGACACTTACTGACAACCGACAACCGATAACTGACAACCATAAATGCCTAAATACGTAGTAGCAACACCAGACGAAATCCCTCCCGGTGAACGTAAAATCGTCCAAATCGGCGGACGTTCCATCGGTATCTTTAATATTGATGGCGAATTTTTCGCGATCCGTAACAGCTGTCCGCACCAAGGCGGACCGCTGTGCAAAGGCATCGTCACCGGATTTTTAGAGTCACCGACCCCAGGCACCTATCACTACACCCGCAAAGGCGAGATCCTCCGATGTCCATGGCACAGTTGGGAATTCGACATCAAAACCGGGCAATCTTGGTGGAGTCCTGACCAACGCCGCGTCAGGACATACGAAGTCCAAGTCGAAAGCGGCGAGGACATTGACGCTTCCAATGCCGAACGCGAAAAAGGTCCCTACGTCGCCGACACCTTCCCCGTCACCGTCGAACAACAGTACGTCGTCATCGAAATCGATTAGAGCGGTATTTCTTCCGTAGGAGCGAGTTGTGCTCGCGATCTTGTTACCTTCTTGTAGGAGCGAGCTGCGCTCGCGATCTTGCTGCTTGCTGACGGCTAATTACGCTTCCTCTTCCCCACCAATTAACTTCTCCTGATCCCCCGGAGAATAGAAATACGAACCGGGTTTCCAATCCCCAATATCCCCAATCAATCGTCGTTGCCGCGGCGTGCATCGCTCCATAAGTTCAGGCGATGCCTTTTCATAATCAAACGGTCGAAAACACTGATGGCTATAGCAATAAATTAAAGTCTTGCGAGGCTGTTCCGATCGGTTTGCCACAACGCCGTGCCAAAGTGCATGCGGAAAAACCGCAGCATCCCCCGCTTTCACACACAACTGCACCGCTTCAGGAATATAGGGACCGTCCTTAACCCCTGTTTCTGGAAAAGTACGATTATGGCTCCCCGGCACAACCGTGAAATTGCCACTCTCCGGATCCTCAAGATCCGTCAAAAAGTAGTGGATTTTGACCTGTAGTGGAGAACTCGATCTGCTGACCCGAATCGTGCGCATCGCCTGCCCACCGTCCGTATGCAAATAACCTTGGTCTTTCGGATTCGGCGGACGAACAATCACCTCGGACATACTCAGTTGGATAAAATCCCCTATCAACTCACGCACAATCGGAAACGTCACCGGATGATCCATCAGATCAACGAAAATGTCATTATCCTCCATCACATTCCGCTTATCAAACACAGAATCCGCAGTGACATTCTCACCTTTCCGAAACTCTGCATCCATTGCATCCACCGTCGCCAACAACGTCTGTACCTCATCAGGAGAGAGTACCCCTTTCAAAATGAGGTAACCCTCACTCTTCCACTGCTTACGCTGATCTGTCGTCAAAATTCCCATCAATACGTAGCCTCCGTCATCCAGTTTTACGACTCTTAACTGACAACTGATAACCGATAACTGACAACTAAGCAATAAATTAGACGACAAACGAATCCCTGTCAAGCAAAATAACCACTCCGCTTTTCTGGCGAGGTACTATAAAGCAGATTCCCTCACGCCAGCGGAGTGAAATAGACATAAAAAAGATTGACATCCGCTCCTTAAAAAAGATATAATCTTATCAAGACTTTAACGCTGTTTTCACGCATCACACGGAGAACCAGGAGAAACACCGATGGATACCTACAAAAATGGGATCAACATACCTTATGCACCCACAGATGCGGCAGACCTCTACCCTGAAACGGACGGTAAACCTATGGCAGCAAGCGACCTCCACCTCGAAATCCTTATCTGGCTCTTGCAAACGCTAAAGGCACATTTCGCCCACAGAACCGAGGTCTATGTCTCCGGCGATATTCTCACATATTACACCCAGGGCAACCCGCGCG
>VXZK01000289.1 GCA_009845545.1 Candidatus Poribacteria bacterium | reverse complement strand
AATTATAACATAGGTTACTTGAATCGTCAAATAGAAAACAGGGTCACACGGGGAATCTGCGATTCGGATTTGAAAAAAATATGGAAATGTGATAACATATTCATACTTTAAAATTCAAAAACGGTAGCCTGCAACAACGGCGCAGGCGGATTTTAGGAACGGATCTAATAGTCTTAATGCCGCTATTTCTCCGCAAGGTAAATTAGAAAAATGATTATCACAGTTGACGAAAGCTACCGCCATAAACGGGACCGCACCGAGCAACAACTCTTCGCAGTCGTTGAACAGAATACACCCGATGCCATTAAAACACCCCTTTTTCCACAAGACGCATCAGAGGCGTTCACATTCCATCTTGATAAAGAACTGATTGAGCGTTTGAATCTCTGGGAATGGTTTCGGAACTACGCGAAGGAGGCCCAAGTCTCGACCGCCGGCATCCGGGGCCCACAGAATATTTTATACCCCTGGGATACTCGCTTTCCGATTAACCAGATCGGGATTATCTTGGCGACGCTCGGAAAGAGTCTCGTCGCGAACGAAACCGCAGATGGAAAGTTGGTTGAGAAACTTGCAGGATGTGAGGTACGTTACAACTCACAGAAATATGTCGAACACATCGCTCGGATCCAAGCCGCGCAAGAAATTCGCACGTATGTCCCGAAAGAGTTCGGCACCCTGCCTATCTGGATGGCATCGTTTCTGATTTTTATGCTTGACTTGGACGGTGGTGAACATGTCACATCAAGCCACTCTGTTAGCACGAAGAACGCGACCAAAGACCTTAACAATCAAGGCAGCCAATACCTACCCGAAGAATCCATGCAGTTCGTCAACAAGATTGAAGAGATTCTTAAAACTGCTGAGGGCAGAGGCTACCCTATTCAGTTTAGCGCAGTTGATGACGAACACATTGATTTTGAAAGGCTTGATGAACTCCATGACGGTGTGCAGCTCTACGTTGGCTATCTTAAAAGCGGTGTCGCTACAGATGCGAATCTCAACCTCATTCGCGAGGCAAAACCTCCGATTGTCGTCGATTGTGTCGGTGGGTGTATGTATCGTCCGATGCGTGCGATCTTTGAGCGATTAGGAATTGCTAATTCTGTCCGTTGGCTCCACGTTGAGGCGGACCCGCTCTATCACAACATTGGGAAACTTGATCGGAATCCGAAGACCGGTGCGGTTGAATTTTATGATCTCGGGTGCGATTTTAGTATCCTTGATGTCGTCAAATCCACAGATTATGCGGCGAAGCTCAAAGCACAACCCGTCGGCACGATTATCCAAGCGACCGACCCAGATGGCGATAGACTTATCGTTTGTGAGATAGAGGATGCGTCGCGGGCGGAAACGTTGGAACACCTCGGTGTCGATTTTCTGGATCTCGGTGATAACCGGCTCTTGACGATCTACACGCCGAATCAAGCGTTTCTGATGTTGATGGACTTCTATGCCAAGCAACTCAAAACTGCCGGACTCTGGGAGAATCATTCGCGGTTCATGATTAAGACGACACCTTCCGCACTCGCTTGGGATCAGTGGGGTGCCGCCAACGGTGTTAAGGTTATTAACGTGCCGGTCGGTTTCAAAGAGATCGCCGCGATTATGAAAAAGATTGAACGCCAGCTTGCAAATGCGCCAGATGCACCGGTCGTTATCCAAGATGTCTACGGCGCGACGATTTCACTCGGTGTACAACCGAGACTTATTTTCGCTGGTGAAGAGAGCGGCGGAATGATTACCGGTCCCGAAGCACTTATTCAGAGTCAAGGTGGTAGAACTGCCATTGCGATGCGTGAGAAGTCGGCAGGCGAATCTATGGTACTGGTGACCGCACTCGCAGCACACTGCAAAAAGGTGGATATACCTCTTTCGGATTACCTCGCTTCCGTTTTTACAGAGAGTCAGATCACCGCAACGTGCGACGTGAGAGAGGACATTACCTATTACAATGAATCTGAACCGAATCCTGAGAAACTCCGCGCAGCAAAGTTGGAAGGCGAAGCGAAACGCGACAAAAACGACCTATTTTTTCTTGGCATTGCTATTGCCCTCCGCGACGGGAAAATAGATATAGAGCAAGCACGTGCTATCCTTTCAGATGCGCTGCCAACCCTTGATTTCACGGCACTTGAGGATGTCCAGTTTGTTGGTGACGGGAGTTATCTTAAGTTTCATGATAAGTTTGTTGAAGTTCGGAAATCTGGCACAGATGCGAAAACCAAAGCCTACGCCTCTGGTGGTGACAAGGAAGAATGTCGAAAATTCGCCAAGGCTTTCGGTGAGACGAGTGGTGAATTGACCGAACTTTACCTTGAGCAGATCGGTCAAAATTACTTAACGGATGTTGAAAACAGAGCACAACAGATTTATGATGCATTTCAGTCAGAATAGTTGTCAGTTATGGGTTAGCAGTTTTCAGTTAAGAGCCTTTCATAACGAATAACTTCACCTTCGCAGTCTTCAGGAAGATGAGAATTGTCCCAGAAAGTCTCTTGTCTGATAACTCTCACTGCAAGGCAACCGAAAACTGAAAACCATTAGAAAAAGGAGATTATCATGATCAGAACAGTTATCAGTCTTTTTGGAGTGTTTATTGGACTTGCACTCCTCTTTTCTTTTGTCGCAGTATCCGATGCGGATTGGACCGTCCTGCGGGAAGATGATATCCTCCGTGGCGACGGTATTGAAGGTATGCTACAGGATGTCTATTTCATGGATGACCAGAACGGTTTGGTTGTTGGAGACAGTGGACTCGTGTTGAAGACATCAGATGGCGGTAAAACGTGGGAGAAAGTAGAAATTGATATGCGTCCTCCAGGTGCCGGACAAAGACCCGGTGGTGGCGGTGGCGGCCCTCCAGGTGGTGGCTTCGGTCGCGGTGGTCCCGCGCCGCTCTATAATATCTACTTTGTAGATGAAAACGTCGGATATATCACTGGCGGTAGAGGCACCATCCTGAAAACTGAAGATGGCGGTAAAACTTGGGCACGAAAAATGGCGACGAGTGATACCCCTGGGCGTGGTGGAAGACGAGGCGGCATTCGCGCCAATTTGATGGGCATCCAGATGATTAGTGAGACAACCGGTTTCATCGCGGGTTCGGAGAATACGATTCTCAAAACAACGGATGGCGGCGAAACTTGGGTTGGCAGCTCGGAACGGGCACGCGTCGGTGAGACCCGGAACAATCTTGAGAATATCTGGTTCGTTTCACCTACAACGGGTTGGGTGATCGGCTCATTCGGGACACTCCTGCATACGACTGATGGTGGCGAAAACTGGGATAAACGCGATCCCGGCTTTGATAATAACCTGTTCGGGATCTACTTCCTTGATGAAAACACTGGTTGGATCTGTGGACAAGAGGGCTTAATTCTACATACAACGGATGGCGGTGCAACCTGGAACCAACAGAAAGCCGAATCCTTTGACGATCTTCACGATATTATCTTCGTTGATGCTATGGTCGGTTGGGCAGTCGGCGGTTACAACTCTATTTTACATACCACCGATGGCGGTAAAACATGGGCAGTATCGAATATACCCGGCGGCGCGACCTTCAAAGGCGTTCATGCGACAGATCAGAATCACTGTTGGACAATTAACGATTGGGGCGTCATCGCCGGATACAAAGCAGAATAATTTTTTAACTATTAAGTTTCTGCCCTGCTCTCCATTAAATTACGTGCAGGTTTTTGGTACAGCCTTGACTGAATTTGAAAGTCTGTACGTTTTCTAATATGTAGCCATAGCCCGTAATGAAGCAGATCGCTTATGGGCGAGTACGCCGCAAAATGGAGGGCGACTCTACGTAAAGGTACGTCAAATATGAAATTCACTCAATCGAACCGCAAGGAAAATTAAAAAAATGAGAAGCCATAAAGTTACAATGCTCGGCACTGGGCTCATCGGTATGTTCTACACGATGACGCTCCATAATCAGCGTGGCGCGGACCGCGTCCATGCTGTCTACTCTCGACGTGAAGAACGCGCAACCGCGTTTGCCGAGGAGTGGGACATCCCGCACGCGACAACCGATTTAGCAGAAGCTATTAACCACCCTGAAACAGATATAGTTGTCATTGGATTGCCTAACAACTTGCACCTGAAAGCGGTTGAACTCGCCGCAAAAGCAGGCAAAGGGATCCTCTGCACAAAACCCCTCGGACGCACTGCTGACGAGGCGAAAGCGATGTTAGACATCGTTGAGGATACAGGCGTGTTTGGGGGTTACCTCGAGGACTTGGTATATCCGCCTAAAACTCTGAAAGCGTTAGAGTCTGTCCAAAACGGTGCCCTCGGCAAAATTCTGTGGGTGCGTTCTCGCGAGACACATCCCGGGCCCCACAGCGATTGGTTCTGGGATCTGGAACAAGCGGGCGGTGGTGCTATCGTTGATATGGGGTGCCATTGCATTGAGATTATCCGAAACTTCGTTGGTAAGAATAACAGACCGCTTGAGGTGATGTGTTGGGCGGACACCCTTGTGCATCCGATTGATGCGGAAGACCACGGCATCGCGCTCATCCGATTTGAAAGCGGCGCGATGGGACAATTTGAAGTCGGTTGGGCATTTCGCGGTGGCATGGATTTACGGGATGAGGTCTCCGGTAGTGAGGGGACGATATGGCTTAATCACTGGCTCCGTACGGGTTATGAGATGTTCACGGCTGTGGGACAGGGTGGCTATGTCGCTGAAAAGGCGGAAAGCGATACGGGTTGGCTTTTCCCTGTCGGTGATGAAGTCGCGGAACTCGGCTATCGCGATATGTTCCTCGATATGTTCAACGCGCTTGACGAGGGACGCGAACCGATGGAAACCTTCTACGACGGTTATGTTGTCAACGCTGTTATTGATGCCTGTTACAAATCCGCCAAGTCGAAGCAGTGGGAAGCCGTTGAAATTCGGGATTGGCGAGGCACGGCGGAAGCCACCGACACACAGGCAGGTCCCTCAGATGCTGATGAGCGGTATGCACACCTCAAAGATGAACGGATGCCCGATGGCAGAATGAAACGGATCTTTAGGGATCGTGAAACCGGGGAGATTATTGAGAGAGTGGAAGATTAAAGGGAGGAACATGAAATGACTCGAATGCTGACAGTTTTTGCGCTTTTGCTCTGTTTTGGTCTGAGTTGTTTCGCTGCGTTTGAAGAGGAAACTGTGTTGCTATACCTCTTTCACGAAGAGACTGACGATGAAGCGACAGACCTTTCAGAGTTTGAGAATCATGGAGAAATTACCGATGCCGAATGGACAGAGGATGGGAAGATCGGTGGTGCATTGGTTTTTGACGGTGCGAGCAGTCTTATTGAAGTACCCCATCATGACAGCCTCCTTCCCGGAGGCGATGCGTTGACAATAGAAGCATGGTTCAAACCGGCTTCTTTTCCGGGCGGGCATCCAGTAATCGCGAGAAAAGGTTCCGTTGCTGAAAGCGGATGGGGCTTTGATACACCCGGCGGCAAAATTCGCGGATTCGTCTATACTGCACCCGGCGATCCTGCTGTTGCAAACGGCACGACACAGATGGAAGTGGACACGTGGCATCATCTCGCTATGGTCTACGATGGGGAAGAAATCCGTATCTATCTCGACGGTGAATTGGACGGAGAAGTCGCACGAGAAGGAGACATCAACGAAAACGAAGCCTCAGTCTGGATCGGTAAGAAAGCGAATGAGAACATTTGGCTTGATGGTACCCTTGATGAACTCCGTATTCTCAACATAGCGATCACGGAAGAACAGATTCAGGCGGATATGGAGGATGGCATCGCGTTTGCGGTGGAAGTCACGGGGAAACTCACAACAACATGGGGACGGATTAAATCTGAAATCCGCAATTAGCCACTGGAGATAACAATGATAGATTCAAGTTGGCTGGAATACTGTGCTACGGAAGAACAACTCAAGGCGTTCAATGACACCGGTTATCTCATTGTTGAGGACGCTATCAGCACGGAGATGGTGGATGCGTTAGAAGAGGTTGCAGATCGCCTTGATATCGAGGAACGCGCTAAAACCGGGCTGGCACCCCACAAATTGTTATCAAAGTTCCGGACTGTCATTGAAGACGACATACTGCTGGAGCTGCTTGATAGCAAGAAGGTGTTTCCGCTCCTTTGGGATATTCTTGGGTGGAACATCCAACTTTACATCTCGCACCTCATCATGTATCCACCAGAACCGCCCGATACACAGCGGATCCGAAAAGGCGCGCATTGGCATCAAGATGGTGGGAGACCTGTCCCGGAGATGGAACGTCCACACCCGCGACTTTCGTTGAAAGTCAGTTACTGGCTGACCGACGTTACTGATCGTGACAACGGTGCGATGCGGATTGTTCCGTGTAGCCATAAATTGGACACCCGTCCACCCAACAGAGACAACGACCCTGATGGTGATCCTGAAGGTGCGATAGACCTGCTTGTCAAACGCGGCACGGCGGTACTTTTTGATCGACGGATGTGGCATTCACGCGGCTGGAATTTTTCCGATGTGACGCGGAAGGTTTTGTTTATGGGGTATAGTTACCGTTGGTTGCGTGGCTTGGATTACAACCTCATGCCACCGGAGATTCTTGAGAAATGCGATCCCATCCGACGGCAGCTCTTAGGTGACGGCGTTGATATCAAAGGCTGGTGGCAACCGACAGATGCGGATGTCCCTTTAAAGACATGGATTGCAGAACATCGAGGGGAAGAATATCTGCGGTAGAGACTTTTGGGCATCTCATCCTTTTCAGTTCGTCTATGGCGTTTCCTTGAATTTTAGTCTGGAATATCCGATAATTAGAGGAGCCCCTTAAGCACGATCTGTGACGATGAAAATTAGGAGAATATTAAAATGGATAGAGATGAATTGATTCTACAAAAGTTATCTGAACTTGCAGAGGATGTAAAAGACCTACGAAAAAATGTAGGCGGTCTACAGAAAGATATAACTGATGTAAAATTACAACAAGCTGACGACCGCCGCCGGTCAGAAACCGCCGATGTAAAGTTAGCAGGGGATTTACAACGACTGGAATCCAAAATTGATGGAGGTTTGGACCGCGTGGAATCCAAAATTGATGGGGTTGTCACCAACATCAGTGAGCGTAAGGCAGATACCAACGAAAGATGGAAAATCGGGGGCATTATTGTCTCTACTGCTATAGCGATTCTGGCACTTATCAAGTCGTTTTTCTTTTCCTAATCGTGGCGACTCAGACTGGGGGCAACCCACAGATGCGGATGTCCCACTGAAACATGGATTGCAGAGCACCGCGGTGAGGAATATCTGCGATAATTGAAATCACAAGTCATTTTACGGTATATCTACAAAAAGTTGAGAGTTGTTTGAAAACATATTACCAGCAGAAGTTAAACACTGAGAATAGGAGTTTGTGCACAGTGAATACGGAAACAACGTTCTGTGAGAAATTAGAAAAGCTTTCTTACAGATTTCTCCTAATATTATATCTACTAACAGTTTCAACCTTCAGTCTATCAACCGGCTTTGCTCAGTATGAAGCCTATACTCAATTTAGTTTGCCCGAAGGATCCAAAGTTCGATTCGGCAAAGGTTCGATGGGTGATCTAAAATATTCTCCAGATGGTACTGTGCTTACAGTAGCTGGCCCTATTGGAATTTGGCTATATGACGCTGCTAACGGTAAAGAACTCACACTACTCACAAATCATACAGATGGTGTTGATACCTTAGTTTCGGTATCGGGCGAGGGGACCTCGCCCCTACGAGGAATATAACCTATCAAGATAACGTTGACAGAACACTAGTGTTATGTCAAGTTTATCTTGACATAACAGTATCTGCCCCATCCGTCAGCCACGCCAAATCGAACTTCGCAAACGACAGCGTCTCATACGCACCATTCGCACCGCGTTCATAGAGACAACAGATATTCATATCTGAATCAATGCAGAGATCCGAATACGCCGCTGGCCCGGCGTGCAGGACTTTCCCACTGCTCCAAGTTTGACATTCGTCATAACTGATGCGGATCGTCATCTGTTCACGACTCGTACTTGCAGGGTTGGAGAACAAGATACGGTTCTTATCGTGCTGGTTGGCATCCGTATACCGGACCATACTCGCCTGACAGATTGGTTCGATGAGGTCTTCCTCGTAACCGAATTCTGTAAATGTATCGCCGCTATCGCTACTTCGGGCATAAGCACGCCGTTTCGGTGCGACATAGTTCCGACAATTAAAATAGAGTCCACCATCTACCGTTTCAACGACAACCGATTCATTGGTTCCGGGTTGTGCTTTGCCAGCCATCCGCCATGTTTCTCCGTGGTCGTCGCTGACAATCAGGTGTGAATAGCCGTATTGGGCGTAGTCCCGTTCGTTCCCGAGCACATGATCGCACGGGATTACCAATCTGCCGTTTGCCATCTGAATGCCGTGACAGGGACCGGTTGCATACCACGTCCACGCTTCGTCCTTTGTTGTGGCTGTGATTTCTTTCGGTTCCGCCCAAGTTTCTCCGTCGTCAGTGCTGGAAGTTACCCAGACAGTGCGTGGTGCTTCACCGGCAACAATCTTCCCTTCCGCGCCATCAGCGAGATTCTTGCAGAAAAGGAGCCAGATAGTGCCTGAATCACGATCAACGACCGGCGCAGGGTTTCCGTCCGTATCGGTGCCTGTGGAGACAGCGGTTTGCATCGGTTCCCAACTTTCGCCGTTGTCAAAACTCCGTTTCAGGACAATATCTATATCCCCTGAATCA
Organism: Candidatus Poribacteria bacterium; assembly: GCA_009845545.1. GTDB lineage: Bacteria > Poribacteria > WGA-4E > WGA-4E > WGA-3G > WGA-3G. The sequence goes on along the minus strand of VXZK01000289.1, from coordinate 17,726 downwards.
CCGCCACCGTGCCGCCTCCCTTCACAGAAGGCTAATAAGGTTCCTTTATTTGATCGAATCAGCGCGGGAATTCGGAACGTATGGTACCCTTCCGTCCGCGCCGTGAAAAGTGGACTCTCTGTTTTGTACATACTTATAGTCTTCCTTGGATACGGACGGATACAACCATCCCTCGGTGATTGTTACTTGGCGCGCTTAAGCCGTGCCCATGTTGTCGTGAGTTTTCCAATGGGTTGTACATCTGCTGGATCATCCATTACAAACTCATCGGGTTCTTTCTGATGGTCAGAGAGCCGCAGCCCATCAACAACGCAGTTCGTTGGAAATCTTGGATCGGGTGGAGAAGCGTTATTAATCTCAAAGGTTTCCGCGAACACGGTAGGGCCCTTTTTGAAATCCGCTTCACCTTCAAGTCTGCCATCTAAGTAGAGTTTCAAGCCGTCCGCTCCCCATGTCCCTGCCATGTGATGATGCTCACCCTTTGTCCAGTTGAGTGCAGCACTATTGGCATTATGCCATGAACCTGCGCTTTTAATCCGCATTTGTGCAATCCCGCCGTTGTTAAACTGGAGAAATATTGCATCGGTACCGCGTTTGTAAGTCATGAACATGAAAAGTTCACCTGTAACCTCATTGGCATCAAATCCCATCGTTACCCATAACTCAACGGTGCCTTCATCAAGGTTGACGAAGCGATCTTCCACAGGAAAGTGTATGACATCACCAGCCTCTTTGCTGACAAAACCGTTGCCAAATTTACCTGGCTCGAAGCTCCCGCTATCAACGATGCCGCCTTCTTTTTCGACTTCTGCTTTGCTCTCTAAGGCAGAAAAGAAGGTCTCCTCTGCAGTAGCAACAGAGACGCAAAGCAGCATAATTGTCAATAAACATAAGGTTTTCATAAAAAATTCTCCTATTTCTGTTCGATTGTGGAGGTGAGCATTTTGTTCACTCCACAGATTATAAACCAAACGATTTAACGTGGACTAAATTTTGGATGTTGACAACACTACTCCTATTTCTTAGTGTGACGCATAGATGTTATTTTTCGATTATTTTAATTAGGTTTTGTGCATAGGGCATATACATAAGGGGAGGTCAACTGCTGGTTTGGCACCTGAAGTGCTGTTAACAGGTTACCAACAATAATATCCGTCAGATTAACGCATTTACAGAGCACCTCATGTCCCCATTTGCCGATAACAGCCCGCCACGGCGAATAATCGACAACACTCAGTTTCAACGGACCACCTGTGTATCCATATTCTGTAACGTGAAATCCGGTCTCTCGTAACACTGTAGCAAGTTCTACGGGGGGGATTACCTTGTGTGTCGCGAGAAGTTTTGGACTCGCGACGCGTGCGATCGGTGTATACATACCGCGTAAGTTCGGTGTTACCGTGAGCATTGTTCCCCCCGGTTTAAGGAGACTGTACATCTCTTCCAAAATCGCGTGCGGTGTACTGAAATGCTCAATCAGCCCCATTGAGTAAACAAAGTCAAAAGTTCCGCGGTGCGCTTTGGCGAATGCAAACACATCTTCACAAATGATCGTTCCTTCGGTACCTGCGAGGTTAAGGTTACGTTGTGCGAGTTGACACCCCAGTTCTGAAAAATCAACGCCATAACAGTTGCTGTTATAGTTCTTAGCAAGGTAGGGAAGCCACAGCGAATCGGCGCATCCGAGTTCAACCAGCGTTGAATGTTTAAAGCCTGTGAGCGCGCGGTGAAACAGTTTGGCGAGTTGACGGTTTGCTACATAAGCCCATCGTAGATGACGCACCTTGTGTTGCTGCCCATCCCAAAGCGTTGTCCAATAGGATTCGTCCGTCAAAGGGTTAACTTGCGAGCCCATATTAATTTTCCTCCGAAAGAACCGCATCGTGTTCTAAAATAGGGCAGAGGTCGCAGAGCTGATCGGCACAATAGTTCTTATAAAGGCGGATGAAGCCTTGCTCAATTCTGGCGGTCGGTTTTAAATGACGCATCTGCTGCGCCTCAGTGAAAATCTGTTCGTCAACTTTACGGATAATCTTGTTCCCTGTTGATTTGGAACCGACGCTGTAGAGTCGTAGCACCCCTTCCTGCAGTTTCTGACTTCCGGCTTCGACTGCCCAGATATAGGCGACTGGTAAGATTTTATTGATAATAATGTCCACAGCCCGATTATTGCCGATTAGAACTGCTTTGCGGCTGTCAGTCCCAAAGTTAGAATGTGTTTCCCAATAGCCGGTGGTTTCAAGTGTCAGCAGTGAGATGAGTTCTTTTTCGATAGTTTTCAGTGCCTTTGGTGTATCGGCGGTTGCTGCTTTTTCACAGGTCGGCAGAAAGTACATCATCAAGCTGCCTTGACAGTGATGAATTAACTGGCTCATTGCCGCAATACGTCGCGTCGGGTGATTCAGAGGTCTGCTAGTAAAACTCCAACGTGCCTCTGTCATACGTGGTGGAAGTTCCGCGTATTCCGAAGCACGCCATGATTCTTCTAAGGCGACGATACTCGGATCGCCTGTCACTTCGAAGGGTAGCGGTCTTTCCCGTTGTGATGGCAAGAGACCCGCAACCCCGAAGAGCATCGCTTGGATCTCTAACTCCGATTTCTGATCAAAGTCAGCAAAAGGCACCTGCTGCGCTAACTCGCGTAGTGCTTTGCTATTGCGTTCATATCCGAGTGCCTCCATGATACCTTCATAGAGGAGTTGCTCGAAATCGAGGCGTGTTCTTAACAGGCGCATTGACTCCGTCTTTTCTAAAAACCGTTCGCGTCCGAGGGATTCAAAAACGCCTTTCAGCGTTTCTATATTCAGCTGCTTGCCCGTTATTCGACACAACCCGTCGGTTGTTGTGTCTTTGGCATTGTCGTACAGGTCGCCGGTATCTACAGCGACCCATTTCAGCAATTCTACGGTTGGGATCCGCTTTCCGTTCTGAAGCCGTGTGCGTAGATTGAAATCGTCATTAAAAAGCACCGCATGCACAATAACGCGATTGTATCTGGAATTGAGATGGTGTTTATGTGCGTACCACTCTGAAGATCGGACGTGAATTTCGACATCGCCGACATGAAGTTTGCCATCAATCTCAATTTCGGCGTGCATAAAATCGGGGCCTTCGTTATGGTTCCAGATGCCAGGCTTTAGCACGCGAATTACCCGCCTATCAATTGCGTCCATATTGGTATCAAAGAAGTGTTTCTCACGCCACCATTTTTGAACACGTGCCTCGTCAATTCTGTCAAGGTCTGGTTTGTAAGTCTCGTCAATCTCTCTGAATTGTTTAGGGACATGTTCAGTTTTAACCAGATCGTTCATATATGTTTCCGTTTGTTTTGATTTACTTCGCTTGCTGAATTTCACTCAGGAGTGCTTGTGTAGCAACAGCCGGTTCGGGATGCGCACAAACAGCAGAAATCACAGCGATACCATGTGCACCGGCTCGGATTACGTCGCCCGCGGTCTGAACAGTAATGCCGCCAATCGCTATAACTGGACAAGCAGCGATGTCGCACATCCGGCGGAGTCGATCTAATCCCTTAGCCATTTCCGCGTCTGGTTTTGAGGTGGTACCATAGATAGGACCGAATCCAATGTAGTCAGCACCTTCCGAAATCGCTGCAAGTATTTTCTCCTCAGTTCGAGCGGATGCCCCGATGATGGCTTTCGTAGAGAGGATTCGTCTCCCGATAGAGACGGGCATATCGTCTTGTCCGAAGTGTGCGCCTGTTGCCCCGACAGCGAGTGCGATATCTGCCCTATCGTTTACAATCAACGGTACATTGTGCTGCTTGCATACTGCCTGCATGCTTTGTACCATTGTTATCAGTTCCCGCGTCGTCCCCTGTTTCTGTCGAAATTGCACTGTGTCCGCACCGCCCGCGATTGCGAGTTCCGCGAGTTTCACGTGTGTGAACCGGGATTGTAGCGTCGTATCCGTGATAACGTGAAGAACACCGATATTTTTCATGTTGGCATTCCATTCAAGATGTGATAAATTATAGTCATCGGTTGGCAGAGGAAAAGTCATCAGTTTTCAGTTAAGAGACCACTTGTGGCGGGTACGAACTTTGCTATTATCACAAGTGTGTAACTGACAACTGACGACTGATAACTGACAACTCCTAATTCAGTATACCACATATAGGAGATGCTTTGTGAATAATTTATTGTTTCAATCTGGAGATAAGGTGCTTTTTATTGGTGATAGTATTACGGATTGCGGACGGCGAAATGAACACGCGCCTTTCGGACACGGGTACGTCCGTAAAGTAACAGAACTCATCACCGCAAAATACCCAGACCGCGACATCGCTTATGTTAACAAAGGCATCGGCGGGGATATCGTTGAAGGTTTGGAAGAGCGGTGGGACACCGATGTGATTGCCGAAAAACCGAACTGGCTCTCGGTGAAAATTGGGATCAACAATGCCAGTCGGCAGTATGCAAACGATGTGTCCACGGGAGAATATTTACCGATTTGGGAGGCGTGCTATCGACGAATTCTCACGCGCGCAAAAACCGAGTTAGATGCGTCACTTTTTCTATTTGAAATTTTCTATATTGAGGAAGATGTTGACGAGCCGCGCCCATTGGCTGTGGACGCTTACAACGAAAGCATACATACGCTCGCGGAAGAATTTGATGCGAGATTGATACCGACGAATGCCGCTTTCGATAAGGCGGTTGCTGCCCGTCCCGGTGCTCTTTGGACAACCCAAGACGGCGTGCATCCGAATGCGGAGGGACATACTTTGATGGCGTTAGAATTCCTCAAGCAGGCAGAATGGTAAAATGTCCGCGTATTATCCAGTATTGCTAAGGCACGGACACTTCAGTCTGACGTTTCAAGGCTTCAATTAATTTCTGATCGTGGTGTTTATTATACTCGGTGGCAAGTTGCTGCGCACCCGTTCGATTACCCCAGTAAAATTGCCATCCGACGAGAGAGATACCAGCACAGTCGATGTATCGACGGTCACGAATAGCATCCACGGCAAGATAGATAAACGTTCCATTCAGTGCTGCCGCGAGAATGCCCTCTTTCACTTTGCCCACGTAAAGCTGCCCACTTCCAGGAACGACTGTAGAAAGCCAACCTGCTACTTGTGGTGATTTGGACGGCAGAGGTGTCTCCGCAAGTAGTGTGTCCGCCAATTTGCTCGCTTTTTTTTCTGGGAATACACTCAGTTCGGATGTGTTTACTTGTCGCAATTCTGAGATCGCCTTGTTCCAATCGGTCGTATGAATGTAGCACCAGCCGCGTAAATAGTGTGCTGCAGCCACGACTTCCGGTTCCGTGTTGGCGTGTAAGAGTTCAAAGAGGCTACTTCGCGCCTGCGAATACGCCCCCGCATCAAAATGCAGTTGTCCAAGCATCAGCTGACTCTGAAACCGCAAAGACGAATTCGGGTGAATGGTTGGAAACTTGCGAAACAACCCTTCAGCACGTGTGGCATCATTCTGATAATAATAAGTCTGTGCGATCCGATAATCCGCTACGTCTCTGAATTCCGTATCGGGATCATAAAACAGCAGCCGTTTATAGGCAAGCCTTGCCGCCTGGTAATCGCCTGATTCAAACAGTTGCTCTGCGTAACGATATTGCGGATCTGCTGTTTCAGCGAGGACGCTCGTTGCAAAAGCCGTAATGGAGATTAATAGACAATATAATAATTTAATCAAGATGTTTATCACATTTTGCAGTTTCACAATTTCTCCTTTACGATTTAGAGGTTTAAATCCATTAGATAATCAGCAATCTGCTTCGGTTGTCCATCAAGAGTTGTTTCCATTGCGGCGATGACAAGCACAAAACTTTTGATGTTGTCCTCAACCCGTGTTTTAGAAGGTTCACCACCGTCAATCCAGCGGAATAGCGACGAAAGTCGCATCCATACCTACCAACAACGTATTGAAGTTTTCCTAATCTACCTTCATCGCGGATACGAATCAATTCCTGTTTATTATCCGCATAGCGATAGTTTTGGATGATAGCACACGGCAATCCAGTTTTTTGCGCGGTGCGCACCATTGCTTTCGCGGCATCCCAAGTATCCGCGATCGGTTTTTCACAGATAACGGGCAGTCCGTTTTCCATAGCAGCAATTGCAGCGGGACTGTGGAATTTGGGTGGGGTGGCAATACCACAAAAATCTGCTTTGACTGCTGCACATGCCTCATGAAAGTCCGTGAAACGTTGTGATGTGCTGAGTCCTAATGCTTCACCTTGTGCTGCGAGAATCTCTGTATTCACATCTGCTAAACCGACGATTTCAACCCGATCCCTGAAACTATCGGTGAGAATGCGGATCCAGTTCGCTGCCATACCACCGCCACCAATCATCAAACATGTTCGTTTCGCCATAATTCTTCCTTTATAGGACTATTAAGGGCTACAAGGGGCAGTGTTGACCTGAAAAACCTGTGCTAAAACGTTTAGAACCCATTGGATAGCAACCTTGTTATTAATTATAGCTGCCGCGAAACGGAAGGTCATAAGGTTGTCGAGGATTTCCCGACGGATGAGTGTTGTTATCATTTGACGAAGCTTATCCTAATTCAGGTGTTTTTCAAACCAGTCTATAATACGTTCCCAGCAATCAGCGCGGTGTTCAGGTCGCCAACTTCTCACGTGATGTCCTTCACCACGATACCACGCAAAACTCGCTTTCTTCTCAAGTCTGCGTAATCCAGAGAAAACCTCACCAGACTGCGTGTAATCAAAACCGTCATACCCTTCACCACAATAGATTAGAACAGGGGTTTCTACCTTATCTAAGTGAAATAGCGGTGAATTGTCAATATATCGTTGGCGTTTTTCCCAGAGCGAACCGCCTATATCCATCTGATTCTTGCCTTCTATCCAATTAATACCGCGACTTTTTCCCTGTTTCGTAAGATCTCCGTAGATTCTGGTCAAATTATAAAAACCGCCACCGCTAACTGCGGCTTTGAAACGGTCGGTTTGTGTAATCAATCCGACTGTGAAGTATCCACCGGAACCGTACCCCGTTATTCCCAAACGATCAGCATCGGCGATACCCATTTCAATGACTTTGTCTATTGCCGGTAGTACGTATCCGGGCAATTCTTTTAACGGTTTGTTATATATCAATGGCATATCAACACCAAGCACGGCAAAACCACGTGCAGCAAGGAGTTGAAAGTTCATGATATAATCATCGAACCCAAAACTATAAATATATCCCGCTATGCCCGGATAGACCCGCGTGACTAAGGGATACTGTTTGCCTTCCTCATAGTTAGCGGGTAGCATCAAAACACCCCGTAAACGCTCTCCCTCCTTAGTTTGTGTTTCAACGAAACGGACTTCACCAAATTGTAAGTTGTTCAGATGTGGATTGAGATCGGTCACCTGTTGTCGTTTTCCTGAGCCTGGATTGAGCATCCAGATTTCCTCTGGATATGCCGCATTTTGCGCTCTGTAGATAATCTGTGTGTCGTTCGCTACAACTTTTAAATCGAATTCGTCTCCAATACGTTTGGTTACGCAAATCGGTTCCTCAAACAGACAAGTTGCACGTGCCTCCGCAGTGTTTATCAAATAGAAGCCATCTTTCTTTGTTTCTGGGTCATGCGTCTGAACGCAGATAGACTGGACATCGCTTGACTGCCAGACAACATGGGTATTCACTTTAGCGACCATACCTATGACGTGTCTATCCAATTCTTCTGTCAGTTTCCGGGCATTGCTGCCGTCTGCTGCGAATTCCCAGATATTTCCATCAATACCGCAGAAAAACGAGTCTCCAGACGAACGCCACAACGGACACACGAAAAATCGCAGTTTCTCGGTAAGGTCCGCGGTGAGGTTCTTCTGTTCACCATCTTGGACTGAAACAATAAACAGACCCTCCGGTTGCGCATATATGAGGTACTTACCGTCTGGTGACCAACTTACGAATAACGCACTTTCCCTGATATTTGTAGCTAAACTTCGGATGGGTGTTCCATCTAAAGGGACTAATAATAACTCAAACAGGATTTCTTGAGATATCAACCCCTCTTCTCGTATCACATTAAGCACAGCAATTGCGGTATTATCCGGAGAGAGTGTAATTTTTCTCGTAAACAACCCTCGTGTGAGAACTTGCATATTACCTGTGTCAACGTTGAAGACACCTAAATCCCCTTTGACCCACAGGAATTGGTCTAATTCTTCATCTGAAGAAGACTGCTCATCCGTATCCGTATGCCAAACGTTTATCGCTTGTGGAACTGTTTTAGTTGAGATAATTGTGGAGAGGTCCATATCTTCGGGACGTAACTTTGTGATGATCTGTTTTCCATCTGAAGTCCACTGCGGAGTTTCAAGACCGTGTGTTGCAGTAATCGGTTTTTCGCTCACTTGCCGCAGTTTATTCTTTACCTTATCCCACACCCAAAGATGGGGTGCCCCCATTCGGTCAGAACAGAACGCCAAGGCGTTTCCATCTGGGGACCACCGTGGTGCCCAGTCAACCCCCACATCTGCTCCGAGTTTATGCGTTTCCTTCGTGTTGATATTGGTAACCTGTATCTCATGGCTATGATTTTCAGTCAATGCGCCAGTCAGTTGATGCGGCGAAGATTCAGTGGACTGTTGTTCAAACGATGATTTTCGGTCAGGATCTATCACGACATAAGCAAGCCATTCTGCGTCTGAGGAAAGTTGCATAAGTGAACGTTGTGATAATGACTTAATTTTGAGGATATCCGAGCTCATTCTATCTATCATACTAATTTCTCCTTGTAACGGATGTTGGGCACTGTGTCCCTTTCCAATAGAACTGTCTATTGTATTCTGAATTAATAAATCGTGTTGTCTTAACTTCTGTTTCGCGCGTCGCAGCCGACTCTTAATCGTATTCTGGGATACGCCCAAATAGTTACTTATCTCAGCAGATGTCATCTCTTCAAAATAGTGAAGTGTGATGACCTGCCGATCACTTTCCTTTAGTTTTGAAAGCAGCTTTTGTGCCAATTCGCGTTGTGCTTCAACAATATCCCTCTCGTTTTCTAAGGCTACGTATCGTGAATATATATCTGTATCCGTTTTTATGATATGGTTCTCACGTAACAATTTGGACGTTGATCGATGTTTTCGGAACCATGCGATACAGAGATGATTAGCAATCCCAAAAAGCCATGCTGAAAACTTCGCCGAGTCTCGCAGCTTTTCCAAATTTTGATACGCTTCAATGAATGTTTCCTGTGTAATGTCTTCAGCAATGTGGAAATCTCCAGTTTTCCGAAACGCATAGGCATGAACCTGCCTTTGGTATTTACTCACCAAACTTGCAAAGGCGGCTTCATCCCCCGCAAGCGTAAATTGAATCAATACAACATCGTCCGTTTTCATCTGACATCTCCAGAAAGGTGTTATTACGTGGAATTATAGCAAGATTTGTGAAAAGTACATACACATTATCTTGTATGTACTGACTGAGTACCTGACGCGCATTGACGGTGATTTGCCATATTGTAAGCGCGCTGTCAATTGCCTTCAAATAATTGTTGGTTTTATAGTAAAACCTATAGTTAATTGGGCACTCTCAAACAGTCTGAATACCTATAACAGGCATTCAGACTGGCACAAACTGGAAAGTTTATGCTACAAAGATGTCCATTTATTTATCGGCTTCACTATAATAACTGGATAGGATTTTTCTGAGTAGGAATGCTTAAAGGTATGAAGAAATGTCTGATTGATTATTTCACTTTTCGCTATATAGTCGCGAATTAGATGAAAAAAGGTGCATAATTTTATTCAAATGCCATTCTATAAGGCACCGAACGATATTTTGCGTTTAATAGACCCACAATTGACAGCTTAAAACCTTGATTTCCATAACACTAATTTCACTTCATCTGTCGGCGGTGGTATTGCCCCGAATAAACCAGAATCTCGAATTTCCTGTTGGAGTTTATTACGAAACAGTCTTTCATGCTGTAGGTTAAAGGTTCGGGCAGCCTGGATTCCCTGATAAATGTTATTCCCGTAGAAAAACGCACCCAGTAGTCCAATAGGAACAGCAACTTCGTAGCGCCCTCGGTCAGCATAATAGAAACTCGCCCCCCCCAGAACTGCGACGCTAACAAAAGCGTAGAGTCCGTCAACGGTTCGTCCTGTATAAACCTGCCCACTGCCCGGCACGATCACTGAAAGTGTGCCCGCAATCGTTGGAGAACGGCGCGGCAAATTCTGGGCATCTTTTACCTTTTCTGCTAATCTATTGCTAACCTCGGCAAAAGGGCTCTCTGGATAGGTTAAAGAGACATCATTCCACACTTGGCGCGCGTGTATCCATTCCCTCTTATCTATGTGTAGGATTCCGATTGTGAAGTGAGCGCGCGGTGCCAAATCACTTTCCGTATGTTCCTCAAGAAATTGTTTTAGCGATGAAAGTCCCTGTTTACTATTGCCTAACAGGATGTGGCATTGTGCAATATTGTTCTGACACCGCGCAACAAGGCTACTTTTCGGATAGGTGTCAATCAGAAGTTGGTAGGCACGAATGGCGTTTTTCAATTTGCCTGCGTTCTGATAAGACGCAGCAACGCGAAAAGCTATAAAATCACTTTGAGGGGTATCGGGATGTAAAAAAAGGAGACGTTTATATTCGTGGGCGGCGTTGAGATAGTCGCCTTCTTGGAAGAGTGAATCCGCGAAAGCGGATGCTGCAGCCCTGGACGGCGGAACCGTACTAAAAAGAACAAAATATAGAGTGCAGCTGATAAGGGCATATCGCACTGAGGTAGGAGAGAGAGTTTTCATTCGGTGTCGAGTTGTTTTTGCATATGTTCTTTGCTGACTGCCCAAACGTTATTGCCAATATCTATGAGTTGTGGAGCAAAACGAGAGTTTGAAATCTCGTTTTTGAAGCCGTTACCGCCGTAGGTGTTTAGTAGGATGAGTGCGCAAGCAATAAAAAGCCCACCAGAAGCGATACCGAAGCAGAGTCCTAATAGGCTGTTTGCCCAGCCCAAGACCCCTTTTTCGAGGATACGCTGGATACGCTCAAAAAGCGAGTCAAGGAGAATAGAAATGACAATTATAATGGCAACGATGCTCAGCCATTTTGTCCAATTGGGATTTGATATGAGTTTCTGAAGGGGTGCCGCGAGTTGATGCCAAAATTGGCATGCAGCGAAAAATCCTGCGCCAATTACGAATACCCCCCAAACACTTCGGGTAAAACCGGCACGGCAACAACTTATGCCTGCCAGTCCAACGAGGATGAGGATACCGATATCAAGTTTCGTCATTGTTGTTGGGTGTTTTTTTCTATGAGCAGTTTACGATTCGCGTCCTAAGCGGTATCCACGAAGGGGATTTCCTTTGAAGTTAGCCCAAAACTCTGTTCAATTGCTGTCTCTATAGGAATATCATTACCTAATTGATGAAGCAGCTGGCGAATTTTCGGAAGCCCGAATTGCTGAATAAGATATTCAACGATTGCTGTGGATTGGATGTATGCCAATTTCCGGTATTTCGCGGGAAGTTGGCTAAACGGTTCGCTCAGCGCGGCGAGGGGGAGCAATCGCTTCGTTTGGCCCGCCTGTTGCAAGTTGAGGCGTTCGGAGTGGAACATCGGACGTGCAGCACTTTGTGCCAGTCCTTCATCGAGCCATATAGGGCACTGTCCGTTCGTTAGGTGATGGATGAGTAGATGGACCCATTCATGCCGAAGCAAGGCGTATAAAATGCCCAGAACCGGTTCACTAACTGCACAGTATACCAACTGGATACTACCATCGTAGCAGCCACTCGCCCAATTCGGTAGCAAACGTTGCGATCGTTCGGTACCGTTTGTATTTGTAATTGAGATAGGTATGCGAGATAGGGGATAGTGCCCGAGCATTTCACCAAGTTCGCCGTAAGTTCGGTGAATCAGCCGGCAGACATTCCACACAGTCTGGGGGTGCATCGCGGAATGACAGGTCAGGCTGAAAAATTCGGAATTTATAGTGTATTTGGGTGGGACTGTAGCGTCCAGCTGCAACCGTTCAAGGAATTCTTGAGGTGGCGGTTTCTGCAGATCATCCAAACAAACCAACGTGTCATAACACGCTTTCTCATCAAGAATACGTGCCTTACGTCTAAGGGCTGTCGACGAATCTGGACACAACCGAAGTGCGATATCTAGGCATGCCAATGCTGTATCCCATTCTCCAACCATCTCGTATGCTTTTGCAAGGTCGGCATAGATATAGTGATGATGGGCTGCACCCAATTTCAAGCCAGCGAGATAGTGTTGGATGGCTTCAACATAGCAAGCTTGTCCGTAACTAACTGTTGCTTGTCGGAAATGTGACAATGCTAATGAATTGGTATGCCTTAGATGCACTGTTCCCATAAGGAACAGGGGCATTAAATGTTCTACTTTCAATGCACACCTGATCCTTCTCCCATATAGTTATGAACGTTCAATGTCAACAACTTTGAAACTAATTTTTCCACACTTCAGGGTAGAACCATCTTGAACAGGGGTAGACGTTTCAACACGTTCGTTATCAACATAAGTCGCGTTAGAACTGCCTAAGTCTGTGACGTACACCTCGTCATCCTTCTGCTCAAACCGGACGTGCAAACGGGAAAGTGTCCGGATTGCATCGTAACGTTTTAACATCTCAGGAGATGGCGGTGGCTGTTCAGTGTCCCACTGTTGCAGCGCGTCTGCGTTCGGTAAAGCCGCGTCTACCTGCATAATTTCGGTAGTTTCGTTCCCCATACCTTGTGGACTATAACCGAATTGCGGTTGCAGCCCGTCGGTTTCCGGCGCATCGCCCCGAATTTCCGCCATGACCCGTTCGCGAGCGCGCTGTTGACTGCCCGGCGGTAACGGGACGTTCTCTCTTTCCTCGAAGCGATAGTGTGAAAAATCGATTAATTGTTTTAACGGCTGAAGTTCCGGGAAAGTGTTGATCTCCTTCAAAAGACGTTTCTGCTTACGCGATAGCCTTTCGTTTTTCAGCCAGCGCGTGTAAGCTTCTAACATCTCTGCCTTCTTAAGGTCGTCTGCTGAGATTCCAGCCTTCCGCCATTTCTTCCAGAAGCGCATTAGTTAGTCCTCCAAATTAATAAATCCACTGGATGCCTTTGGCAACCAGAATTTTCCGCAATTCGTCTGTACACCGAAAAATCCAGATCTTTACAGTCCCTTCTTTTCGGTTAAGAATACGGGCAATCTCTGCAATACTGTAACCTTCTAAATGCCGCAACATCCACGCGATCCGATGATTGGATTTCGTGACCTGTTCGAGGGCACTCTCCAAAATCTGTTGCGCTTCTACGGCTTCTAATTCCTGTTCGGGACCTGAGTACGGATCTTCGTATTTACTCAACGGCTGTTCATCTTCGTCAGGTGAACCACTGAGCGGATGTTCCCGAATCCGGTTCCGTTTTCGTATTGCATCGATGATAGTATTTCGAGCCACCATATTTAACCATGCTTGAAAACTACCTTTTTCTGCGTCCCATTTGTTTTTGTTCAGCTTCTGCCAAACCTTAATGAATACATCTGAGGCGACCTCTTCCGTATCCTGGTAATTTCCAAGCATTCGGTAGGCTTTATTGTAAACCCATTTGTAATGCTTGTCGAACAATTGCCTAAACGCGGCATCATTGCCTGCTTTCGCTTGCGTTGCAAGGTAGGTGTCTTCGACAGCAGATAAATCGTTAGGTGTTTGGCGCGCCATTATAATCTGCTCCTTCGCCTATAAGTATCCTTATTTAGCAGGCTACACGATATAACGTTAACGTAGCCCATAGCGTTTCAAAAAAGACGAAAAAAGTGGCACGCCCTCGAAAACTAATGCGCTACCAACATTTCTTGAATCTATTGTAACAAATTGTCGCAAAATATGTCAAGAAAAATATTTTTTTCAAAATTTCTGGGAACCGCCTATAGGTTCACAGGCGGTAGAAACGCAAATACTGTGATTCTTTAGATTGCACGCGCTATAGCAGAATCCTTACCTACGTCACAAAATCTCTGTCTGTGCTTAGGGGACACTCGCAAGGACGATTCGTTCTTTCTCCGCGTAGTCTTTGAGTAGTTTGTATGTGCAGTAGGCGGGTTCAGCGTCTATAAGGGATCGAACGGTATCCGCTTGTGTCTCACCGATTTCAAGGATGAGTTTTCCATTCGGTGCGAGGTATTCAGGTGCCTCAGCAATTAATCGACGAATCACGGCGAGGCCGTCGTCACCCGCAAAGAGGGCAATCTCTGGCTCATAGTCGCGGACATCCGGACTCAACGTATCCCATTCTGCCTTTTTGACATACGGCGGATTGCAGACTATCCAATCAAATCGAATATCTCCGGCAGGGTTGATCGCTTTTATGGGTTCAAATAGATCACCGTGCAGAAATTTGATTTGTGCCGTGTGGGCATGAGTTTCGGCGTTTTTCTGGGCAACTGCAAGGGCGGATTCAGAAATGTCTGTTGCAATAATCTCCCATTCCGGTTGGTGCACTGCAAGACTCGTAGCGATCACGCCACTCCCTGTACCGAGTTCCAGTAGACGTTCAGAATTCCCTGTTTTTTCTCTGAGAATCGTTTCAACAAGCTGCTCTGTCTCAGGTCTCGGAATGAGCACCCGCTCATCTACGTAGAAGTCTAACGACATGAACTCTTTCCGGTTCGTTAAGTAGCTAACAGGTGTGTGCTCAATACGTTTTTTTATCAGCTCTCGATACGGTGTGAGATGTTCTTGGAAGACAGGCATTTCAAAGTGGAGATAGAGTTGCAGGCGACTTTTTTCGAGTAAATGCCCGAGCAGAACCTCGGCATCTAACCTCGGATTTGGGATGCCGTGCTGTTCAAAATACCGCGTTGTCCAATCGAGTAAATCTACTACACGCCACATTTTATTAGGCATAGTCTGTGTCCTTTAGTCGGCGTGTTTTAAGTCTCTTTCAACTTCTCTGCTTGATCGGCTGTTGTTAACTGCTCGATAAACGCTTTCAAATCACCATCTACAACGGCATCGAGTTGATAGGAACTAAATTGGATACGGTGATCCGTTACACGAGATTGTGGGAAGTTGTAAGTGCGAATTTTCTCGCTTCTGTCGCCACTTCCAACCATAGACCGTCGTGTTTCGGCTCTCTCGCTGTTAAGTTCAGCCTGTTTTTGCTCTTGAAGGCGTGCGCGGAGAATTTTCATCGCCTTAGAACGGTTCTTATGCTGGGATTTTTCGTCCTGGCAGGTTACAACGAGTCCTGTTGGTATATGTGTGATTCGGATGGCGGAGTCTGTTGTATTAACGCTTTGGCCACCAGGGCCTGAGGAGCGGTAGGTATCGACTCGTAACTCAGTCGCTTCATCGATTGCGAGGTCAAGTTCTTCGGCTTCGGGAAGCACGGCTACCGTTGCGGCAGAGGTGTGGATACGTCCGCTCGTCTCTGTCGTAGGAATTCGCTGGACACGATGTATGCCGCCTTCGTATTTGAGGTGACTATATGCGCCTGTCCCTTCAATAGAGAAAATAACTTCTTTAAAGCCTTTTAATCCCGTTGGATTTGCGCTGAGGAGTTCAACTTTCCAATTCTGCCGTTCCGCATAGCGGGTATACATCCGAAACAACTCGGCTGCAAAGAGACTGGCTTCTTCACCACCCGTGCCTGCCCGAATTTCGATGATAACATTCTTTTCATCGTTCGGATCTTTTGGGATGAGGAGTAACTTGAGTTCTTCAGTCAGTGCGCCTTTTTTTGCAGTGAGGCTGTCCAATTCCTCCTGCGCCAATCCCACCATTTCTGCATCAGTTTCTGATTCTATCAGGAGAAGCGTCTCCTCAAGCGCGTACTCTAATTGCTGGTACTCCTGATAAGTTGATACGATTGGGGAAAGTTCCGCATGGCTTTTGGAGAGTTCCATTAACCGTTGCTGATTTGAAATTTGCGCTGGATCTCCAAGTGCTTTTTCAACTTCAGCATATTTCGTTTCGATGTCCTTAAGTTTTTCAAACATTTTGGCACCACTTGCAAGTTAGCACTTGCTGTTAGCCGTTAACTAAAGTAGGGTTTGTCCACATTTCGACTATGAGGGTGCTCCCCGCGCCTATCTCTTGTAAACTATATCATCAGACTGTTAAGACAGGGGGAGCCTCTTCTTGAAATTCCGGTTCGTTAAGGATCGAATTGTGTCGCTACTTATCTTCTGTGGTTTCGGTCAATCCATAACGTCGGCGGAAACTTTCAACACGTCCAGCAGTGTCAATGAATCGCGCCTGTTGTCCGGTATAGAATGGGTGACATTTTCCACAAATATCTACCCGCATTTGAGGTTGAATAGCGAGCGTATTATGCGTTGCGCCGCAAACGCATGTGATAACACACTCTACCATTTCAGGGTGAATTTCAGGTTTCATAATATCCTTCCTTAATTTCAGATTTCCGAATTGCGAATGTGCTATTCAGTTCGTGTTCCTCTTATTATGCTGGTCTCGTTTCTGAAGCGTAAAGTGCAGGTGTATAAGGATTCACACCTACCGCTTCGGACGAGCGTTAGTTCTGGATGTATTGCTGTACGTAGCATTGTCTACCATCCGTTCGAGAAATTCGGCATTTGTAGCATTTTTACCGAATTGCTCAATGAGCATTTCGAGCGATTCCGCACCATCCATTTGGCTTGTGAATTTCCGCAGCACCCAGACTTTATTAAGTACATCTGGTGCTAACAAGAGTTCTTCACGACGCGTTTTTGATCTTTTGATGTTAATAGGTGGATAAATTTGGAGATCCAGTAAGGCGCGCTCCATGTGGATTTCCATGTTGGCAGTCCCTTTGAATTCCTCATAGATGTATTCATCTTGGCGGCTCTCCGTATCAATGAGTACGGATGCGATAACTGTTAGACTTCCACCCTCTTCAAATTTCCGAGCTGCACCGCAGAATTGACGTGGCTTCACGAACGCCATAGCGTCTAAACCACCGCTCAACGTTTTTCCGGTGTGAGGTGCCATGACGTTGTGGGCGCGTGCCAAGCGGGTCATACTATCCAATAGCACAACGACATCTTTCCCGTACTCAGCCCAGCGTTTGGCTTTTTCAATAGCCATGTCTGCGACTTGAATGTGTCTTTCTGGATGTTCATCGAAGGTGGAACTGATGACTTCTCCTTTGACGGAGCGTGCGACATCCGTAACTTCCTCGGGACGTTCATCAATCAGTAGAAAGATCAGAGAAACTTCAGGATGATTCGCTTCAATACCGGCGGCAATGTTTTTCAGCAATGTCGTTTTGCCGCTATAAGGGGGGGCGACAATCAACCCACGTTGTCCCTTACCGATCGGTGCTATTAAATCCATCATGCGGGTCCCGTATTCAGTTCGGTTGTGTTCCAACTTCAATTGTTCATACGGGTGAATAGGGGTGAGATTCTTAAAAAGAATTTTCTGTTTAACAGCTTCCGGAGGCTCACCGTTAACCTTCTCAATTTGTAACATTGCGAAGTAACGTTCTGCCTTGTTTTCTGTCTTCTTAGGCGGGCGAATTACACCTTCAACGACGTGCCCCGTCTGTAAATCAAAGCGTCTTATTTGCGATGAGGATACGTAAATATCTTCGTTACTCTGCAAATAGTTGGAGCGCGATGAACGGAGAAAACCGTAGTGTTGATCTCGGTCATCTAAGATTTCCAAGACACCCCCCCCATAAAATTGGATGTCTCCCTCAGATTTAGCCTCTATGATTTCGTTAATCAATTCCTCTTTCCGAGA
>VXZK01000181.1 GCA_009845545.1 Candidatus Poribacteria bacterium | reverse complement strand
GCATATTAGAAGCGTCTAAATTAACCTTCACTTTGGCGAAGCTCGCAAGGCCAAATTGTACTATTAAATAAAATCCAAATTGCTACCTACGTAGGTCTTGGACATTTAAACATAGATTTTTCAAGGAAAACTTTCTCTTTACACCCCGTAGCGGTGTTATATCTATAGAAAATCCGACATCCAAGCACCGCACCCCGTAGAGGGACTATGTGAATAAAAAAGTGGCAACTTGGGTTAGTAAAGCACAATTTGTCTTTGTTTTACATTATTAATAACGTATGAGGACAAAATAGATTAGAAACAATGTTAATAGATTATTTGCCAATCTTGTTGTTAGGATTGTTCGCCGTGCTCTTTGCAGCGATCAATCTCGGCCTGACCCATCTTCTTGGACCCAAACGCCCGAACCGCGTTAAACTCTCCGTTTACGAATCCGGCGTTCAACCCATTGGCGATGCACGGCAACGGTTTACTATCCGCTTTGACCTCATCGCTATGCTCTTTATCATCTTTGATATTGAAGTGGTGTTCCTCTACCCGTGGGCTGTGGTCTTCAAGAAATTCTCTGAAACGAGTGGTTTGTTTATTTTATTTGAAATGCTGGTATTTATCGGCATTCTGCTTCTTGGCTATATCTACGCTTGGAAGAAAGGAGGCTTAACATGGGATTAGATTTTGTTGGACAAGGTGCCGCGGAGACGGATGGCAACATCATCACCACGACCATTGATAAAGTCGTCAACTGGGGACGGAAAAACTCGCTCTGGCCGATGCCGTTCGGGACCGCTTGCTGTGCCATAGAAATGATGGCGACCTTGGCTTCCAAGTTTGACCTCTCTCGATTCGGTTCTGAGGCGATCCGTTTTTCGCCACGCCAATCCGATCTGCTGATCGTTTCCGGCAGAATTTCCATCAAAATGATGCCTGTCCTGAAACGTATCTATGACCAGATGCCCGATCCAAAGTGGGTCATTTCAATGGGCGCATGCGCTTCCTGCGGCGGTGTGTTTGATACCTATACCCTCATTCAAGGCGTTGACCAGTTTATACCTGTTGATGTCTACATCCCCGGATGCCCACCGCGCCCTGAAGATCTCATTGACGCGGTGCTACAGGTACAGCAAAAAATCGCCAGTGGTGCTTCACCTAAAGGAGTCGAGGCAGTTTATGAGTGAAGAGAACCAAGTCGAAGAACAACCGACACCTCTTATTCTTCAAAAATTAGAGGCAAATCACGCAGATGCCCTCTTAGCACACGATGAGACGCGAGGGACTGTCGTCGTGGTTGTCCGGAAAGAGCAGGCTTACGCAGTTTTGGAATACCTGAAAACGGATCCCGAACTCGCCTATGCCTTCCTCGTTGATGTCACCGCAGTCGATAATTCGCAGATGGAATCCGAATTAATGCAATTTGACTACGCGCGGTTCATGGTCGTCTATCAACTCTATTCTTATCAGGGACAGTGCCGCGCCCGGGTGAAAGTGCCTGTACATGAAAACGACTTGAACATTCCATCTGTCACCCGTTTGTGGCAAGGTGCTAATTGGTTGGAACGCGAGACTTATGATATGTTCGGTATCCATTTCGAGGGGCATCCCGATCTCAGGCGAATCTTAATGCCTGACGATTTTGACGGACACCCGCTCCGCAAAGATTATCCGCTCCGCGGACACGGCGAACGCGAACGCTTTAATTTTGATAAGCAGAATGCCTAAAAAAAGCAGTCGGCAGTCAGCAAGAATGGCTGATGGCTATAAAAAAGGAGTATTCTATGCAAGGTGGGCTGGAACGTGCCACAGGTGAGAAGATGGTTCTTAACTTCGGTCCGCAACATCCGGCGACACACGGCACCCTCCGTATTGTGTTAGAACTTGATGGCGAATCCGTTTTGAAGGCGATACCCCATGCCGGTTACCTGCATACCGGGTTCGAGAAACTCGGTGAACACCTCGATTATAACCAGTACATTGTTGTGACGGATCGGATGAACTATCTGTCCCCGTTGTCCAACAATTTTGGGTATGTCCTCGCTGTCGAGCAGCTGCTCGACATTGAAGTCACGAAACGGTGTCAATACATCCGGATTTTGATGGCGGAACTTTCGCGACTCGCGGACCACCTGCTATGGTTGGGAACTGCCGCACTCGACTTAGGGGCATTTTCAGTATTTCTCTATAGCTTCCGCGAACGTGAAAAGTTGTATAGCATCTTTGAAAAGACTACCGGCGCACGCTTGACAACAAGCTACACACGCGTAGGCGGCGTGCTCCGGGACCTCTATGACGGTTGTGTGGAAGATGTCCGACAATTCGTTACCAACTTCCCGAAGGCACTCAAAGAAACGCATACCCTGCTCACAAAAAATCGGATCTGGATGGATCGCACAAAAGGTGTTGGAGCCATTTCCGCTGATGATGCCATTAGTTATGGGCTAACAGGCCCCTGTCTCCGTGCCACCGGCGTAGCACACGACATCCGTAAGGCTGAACCCTATTCCAGTTACGATGAAGTTACCTTTGATGTACCAGTAGGTACCAACGGCGATGCCTATGACCGATACCTCGTCCGGATGGAAGAGATGATTCAGAGTTGTGGTATCGTTACCCAAGTACTGGATAATATGCCTGACGGATCGGTCAACCTCGAAGATAACAAAATTACGATGCCAAACAAGTCCGATGCTTATGGGCATATCGAGGGATTAATCCATCACTTTAAGATTGTTATGGACGGACACGGTGTGCAGCCGCCAATCGGTGAACACTATTGTGCAACCGAATCGCCGAACGGTGAACTCGGCTTTTATATTGTCAGTGATGGCAGCGGGACGGCTTATCGTATTCGCATCCGTCCGCCGAGTTTCTTACACTTCCAAGCATTGCCACACATGTTAGAAGGCGGAATGGTTTCCGATACCGTGGCTGTCTTGGGGAGTCTGAACGTTATCGCCGGAGAATTAGATCGGTAACTTTGTCAGAACGTGTTATCTGGGTTAGGAGGAGTCAATGGAACTCACAGGCATTATGCTTTTCGTCAAAGACATGAAGACTGTGATCGCTTTTTATAGGGACGTTATCGGGTTAGTGCCAGACGAAGACCAGCCGTTCCCAGAAAACCGGTTTTTCCGTTTTCAGGCAGGGGCTTGCACGTTGTGTCTCCATAGTGCCAGCAAACCCAACGAAGGCAGACAAAAACTGATGTTTCACGTTGAAAGCGTCAGTGCCATTCATCAGCACATAAAATCGAAAGGGAAACGGTTACGGAAACTTGAGAACGACGATGGGCATGCCATTTTCGATATCCGCGATCCAGAAGGCAACCGTATTCAGTTTTACGGCAACTACTAAGATGGCCGATATTTGGTGATTTAAATTAAGAGAGACCATCTACGAAGCGTTCGCAGAATGTTACACTTTTCGCCAAATTATTTTTTTTCGCGGAAAATGAAATAAAAGAAAAACATCGATAAACCCTTGTAGTTACAGGGTTTCTGCCGATACCTTTTGTACACTAAATGTTACACCAGTGTAACATTTTTAGAAGAATTTCTGGTCAGTAAATAGGTTGGGTTGAACGGATACGAGAAGACCCAGCTCATCAGTCAAATAGTCCACTTTGAAAGGATAGGCTTAAATTCGTGAAACTAAAAGTTGTTATTCATAAGGCTGAAGAAGGTGGATATTGGGCCGAAGTACCATCACTCGCCGGTTGTGCCACACAAGGCGACACTTTTGAAGAATTACTTGAAAACATTTATGAAGCAATTGAAGGATATTTATCCGTAGATATTAACACTATAGAAATCACGGAAAATGATAGAGTGATGGAGATAGCTGTTTGAAAGCGTTAACCGGTAAAGCGTTTTGCCGATTATTAGAAAAGCACAATTGGCAGCTAAAGCGAATCAAAGGCAGCCATCACATTTATGCTAAAGATGGCGTTCCGGAGCGTATAGTCGTGCCTGTCCACGGTAATAAAACACTCAAACGTGGGTTGCAGAGATATTTTATGAAAACTAGTGGAATAGAAGAAAGTGAATTGTAGAAGCATTAACTTGTCTTTCACGTTGAAAGCGTCAGTGCCATTCATCAGCACATAAAATCGAAAGGGAAACGGTTACGGAAACTTGAGAACGACGATGGGCATGCCATTTTCGATATCCGCGATCCAGAAGGCAACCGTATTCAGTTTTACGGCAACTACTAAGATGGCCGATATTTGGTGATTTAAATTAAGAGAGACCATCTACGAAGCGTTCGCAGAATGTTACACTTTTCGCCAAATTATTTTTTTTCGCGGAAAATGAAATAAAAGAAAAACATCGATAAACCCTTGTAGTTACAGGGTTTCTGCCGATACCTTTTGTACACTAAATGTTACACCAGTGTAACATTTTTAGGAGAATTTCTGGTCAGTATAAGTAGAACTTTATTGTAACCAATGCACTTTGAAATCATTGGCACAATCGAAAATATTGAAACAATTGCTGTAGGTAGGCGAATCCGTGAAATTCAGAGACTCCGTAAACAATTTGGTTCTGGAAGATGGCGGAAACTTAAAGGTATTGCCTATATTCACTTGACTAACAGTCATATTCGGAGAGCAGAGATTCATTGGTATGAAGCACATGGAATTGGTAGAAAGAAGATGAAAATCAAGCGATTTCTGGACTAAAACTATGGAACAGAAACTAATAAAAACCCAATTTGCACTTTGCATCGAAAACAGGGGTTGTGAAGACATAGAGAAGCGAAAATTTTACCAAATTCTGCCTGATGAAGAAGCGGCTCGTGAAGGCTATTTGCGGGTTGTTGATGAATCTCAGGAGGACTACTTATATCCTGAATCCTATTTCATTTTTCTTCAACTGCCTCGCAAAGTACAGGAGGCATTCGTAGCGGCAGTCTAATGGAAGGGTTTTTGATAACCCTAACATCTCTTTTCTCAACCTAAGATCGCAAGCCCGAAACGAAGTGGAGGGGCGGCTCTTGAGCGAAAAGCTTCAATGCACAAACCACGTCCTTTAACCGCAAGGAAAATTAAAAATATGTCAGAGGAACTCATTCAAATCGAAACGCCTTTCGCGTTTAATGAAGAAAATCAACGTGAATTCGACGAGTTGATAGGGCGGTATCCGATTAAGGAAGCAGCAATGCTGCCAACGCTCCACCTCGCGCAGCGACAGGCAGGCTATATCACGCCTGCTGTCATGAAGTACGTCGCAGAGCAACTTGAAGTCACCGTGATGAAGGTCAAGGATGTCGTTACGTTCTATCCGATGTTCTTTGAAGAACCGGTAGGCGAGTACGTCATTCGCGTATGCCATACGCTACCTTGTGCATTGCGGGATTGTAAAGTGGTGCTCGACCATCTCAAAGCAAAACTCGACACGGATATCGCTTCCGAAACGAACCTCGCGAAAGGCACAACTGCTGATGGTAAGTTCACACTCATGAAAGTAGAATGCCTCGCTTCGTGCGATGTCGCGCCTGTTATCATGGTCAATGACGATCTCTATAAGAATCTAACCCCGGAAAAGGTTGATGAACTTTTAGCGAAGCTTGCGAGCTAAAACTTGCTATACTAAAGTAGCGAAACTTGCGAGCTAAAACTTGCTATACTAAAGTAGCGAAACTTGCGAGCTAAAACTTGCTATACTGAAAGTAGCGAAACTTGAAGCATAAGTAGATTCTGTTATTAACGCACAGTTATTGACTATCAACTCGTGCCTTTATATGATGCAGAACTCCAATTGATGACCAATTTGCTTTACATTTGTTGTCCAAATTTATCAAAAACCCGATTTTGACAACGGAAAAATCGGAGCGAAAACCCGCATGATTAAAAAAATTGAAGAAAGAAGGATTCTCTACGAGCATCTGGATGTGCCTGATATTAACACGTTCGATGTCTTTCGGCAATATGACGGCTACACCCGGTTTGAAAAGGCAATCGCGGAATATCAACCAGACGATATTGCTAAAATGGTGATGGATTCCGGGTTGAAAGGTAGAGGCGGTGCCGGTTTTTCAACCGGTTTGAAATGGAGTTTCGTCCCCAAAGACATAAAACCGTGTTACCTCTGTTGCAACGCTGACGAAAGTGAGCCAGGAACGTTCAGTAACCGCTACGTCTTGGAGAAGAATCCACATCTATTGATTGAAGGCATCCTGATCTGCTGCTATGCGATGGGCATTGAGACGACCTATATCTACATCCGCGGTGAATTTACACTCGGAAAAAAGATGTTAGATGCAGCGATCAAAGAGGCTTATGAGAAGGGATACCTCGGCAAAGACATCCGTGGCACAGGGCTGAATGTTGACATCTATTCGCATCCGGGTGCTGGTGCCTATATCTGTGGCGAAGAGACGGGCTTGATTGAGTCGCTTGAAGGCAAGCGCGGACAACCCCGCAACAAACCCCCGTTCCCTGCTGTGGAAGGTGTGTTCATGAAACCCACTGTCGTGCAGAATGTGGAGACCCTCTGCAACCTACCGTTTATTGTCGGTAATGGTGTTGAATGGTACACCCAAATGGGACCGACCTATGCCGATACGCGGAGTGATCCGCCAACACCGGATCCCAACACAGGCACAAAACTCTATTGCATCAGCGGCGATGTCAACGAACCCGGTGTCTATGAACTTGACCTCGGCTTGACGTGCACAGAACTCATTGAAGTTGCAGGTGGTTTGCGCGGCGAAGAAGTGAAAGCCGTCATCCCCGGCGGCAGTTCCGCACCGATTCTGACACACTATGAATTGGACACACGACTCGATTTTACCTCTCTTACACTCGCTAAATCAATGCTCGGTTCCGGCGGTATTATCGTCATGAACGAGACCCGCAATATCGTTGACTGCTTGCTCAATATCATGAAGTTCTATGCACATGAATCTTGTGGACAGTGCACGCCGTGCAGATGGGGCACACCGTGGGTGCGTGATATTGTTCAACGTATTGCCGACGGAAACGGACGAAAAGACACTATCACACGACCCAAATTCGGTGTTGCTGAAAACGGCAGATGGGGCGATACCGGCGAAACAGAAGATATTTACGAAGACTTGGATCTGCTGGAAAGTGTCGCTAACAACATCGCAAATGTGGATACGATGACATGGAATACGATTTGTGTCTTCGGCATTGCTGTCTCATGGCCCGCTGTGAGTTATCTGCGCAAATTCAGACCCGAATTTGAAGCCGCTATCCGAGAAGGTAAACTCGTCACGCTGCCTGTGGCTGAGGCGACAGTTCCACCAGAGGAAAATTACGCCTATCAGCAGCGGTTTATTCCAAAGGAGTTTGCTGACCTGTAGGGCATAACTGGCGATAGCCGAAAGGAACATCTATGATGAAAACCTTGTTTTTTGCCATTGTGGGACTTTTATGCCTGAGCACTGTCGCGACTGCCGAACTGAGTGTTGAAGACTTAGAGAAGATCCGCCAGATTGTTAACGAAGCCGAGGTGCGTTTAGAAAAGCGCATTACCGAAACTGAGGTGCGTTTAGAAAAGCGCATTACCGAAACTGAGGAGCGTTTTACTGAACGCTTCACAGAGCAGAGCAAAAGGTTAGACTTTCACGGAACATTGATAATAACACTCATCGGCGCGCTTATAGCCTTTGTAGGTGTCCCATTAGCCCTCATTGCGTATCAGCAGAACAGACGCACACAACAAGAGGATACCATAAAAGCACAAGCCATAGAGATTCAGGCGTTGCGCGAGAAAATTGAATCACTTGAAAAATTGTTAAGTTGACGTAAGCGTAATTTTCCTGGTAGGAATACATTGGAGTAATTATATGGCGTTAGTTAAATTGAATGACCTTGAGGTAGAGGTTGAAGATGGAACGAATGTAGTCGAGGCAGCAAGGCAACACGGCATTGAAGTGCCTCACTACTGTTACCACCCCGGTCTGACCCGTCCCGCAAATTGCAGGATGTGCCTCGTTGAGCCACACGTGTTCTTCCCACCCGCTGGCGCGATTGTTCCTGACCGGCAGCTCGCAACCGGATGCACGACGGTGTTAAGAACAGCACCGCCAGATAGGAAACTTGACGGGAAGTACGACTTTATCGTCTACACAGACAGCCCGCGCGTCAAAAAAGCACGCGAAGACATATTGGAATTCCTGCTTGTGCATCATCCACTGGATTGTCCCGTCTGTGATCAGGCTGGCGAATGCGATTTGCAGGACTATTCCTATCGGCACGGAAGCGATAAGAGTCGCTATCTTGAGGTCAAAAATGTGCCACCGAAGAAAGATCTCGGACCGGATGTACTGCTCTATTCAACGCGCTGTGTCGTCTGCACTCGGTGTATCCGATTCTGTGATGAAGTTGCGGGTAGTGGTGAACTTGGGTTGATTAATCGCGGTTCTCACGATGAAATTGATATTCCGAGAAGCCATGAAGGAACTCCCATTCAGTTACTCGATAACAAACTCGCAGGAAATGTTGTTGACATCTGTCCCGTCGGGGCATTGATTAGCAAGGATTTTTTGTTCAAGTCGCGTCCATGGTTTATGGACAAGGCGAACAGTGTCTGCTCAGGATGCAGTGTCGGTTGTAATATCACCGTGGAATATAAAGCCGATGGTGTTTACAGACTCAAACCGCGCTTCCATGAAGATATTAACCAACATTGGATGTGTGACGATGGCCGGCTCGGTTACCACTACGTAAACAGCGATGACCGACTTCAACTGCCACTGAAACGCGTCGATGACGAGCTCACCCCAACACATTGGGCGGATGCCCTCACTGTGATTCAGGAGCAGTTATCGGAAGTAACAGCTGAGGACATTGTTGTGATTGGTTCTGCGCAAGCCACGAATGAGGACAACTACGTTTTGCAGCAGTTCGCACACGACGTGCTGCAGACAACGCAGTTGGGGCTCTTCGGGCAGTTACCCGGTGAAGCACACAAATTCCCACAATTTACAATTGAAGCCGACAAAAATCCAAATACGGCAGGAGCCCGAACGATACTCGGTTCCGCAAACGGGAACGTCGTTCTGGAAGATGAGGCTCTTTGGGAAAAAGTCTCAAATGCAAAAGTCGTCTATCTCGTGAGTGGGGCACCAGAACGTCCGCTTGAGGACGCTGAGAAAGCCGCGTTAGAAAGCGTCGAGTTCCTTATCGTGCAAGACGTTTTGCCGTCAGAGGTGACGCAATTAGCGGATGTGGTATTGCCGGGAACAACTTTCGCCGAGAAAGATGGCACCTTTACTAATTCAACAGGTTGGGTACAACGGATTCGCAAAACAATTGATCCGCCGGGTGAAGCACGCGTGGACTGGGAGATTACCCAGCAGCTTGCCAAGCAGTTGGGCGGTGAGATGAACTATCACTTTGCTGGCGAGATTGCACTCGCAATTACGGAGAATGTTCCGGGTTATGCGGACGCAACGCATCAAAACATTGGGGATGCGGGAATTAAATTAACCTAAGCCTATAGTCTCAATTGTAGGAGTTATCAAGAAGGAGAAACTATGGAGAATTTTCCTCTCGTTTTAGTCCTTAGTTCAATCATTAAAATCGTCATCATTGTGCATCTGCTGATTATCGGCGTGATGATAATGATCTGGGCGGAACGCCGAGTGAGTGGATGGATGCAGGATCGACTGGGACCGAACCGGGTTGGACCGCAAGGGCTGCTCCAACCTATCGCAGATGGGCTTAAGTTCATGTTTAAGGAAGATATTATTCCAGATCACGTGGATAAACCGCTTTACGTGCTTGCACCAGCAATGCTGTTGGTTCCCGCACTTATTGTGGTGGCAGTCGTGCCGTTCGGGAGTTCTATTACACTCTTTGGGAATGAAATACCGCTCCAGATCGCAGACGTCAACATCGGTATTTTGTATATATTGGCGATAACCTCCCTCGGTGTCTACGGCGTTGTGCTTGGCGCATGGGCATCGAATAACAAGTATTCGCTTTTAGGCGGTTTACGGTCATCAGCACAGATGATTAGTTACGAATTAACACTCGGATTGGCAATTATCGGAGTGCTTATGCTCACTAATACCGTTGGTGACAACAGTGCTCTGAGTCTGCGGGTAATTGCGGAATCGCAGGGCAGTCATCTCTGGCATTGGAATTTTCTTATCCACTTCCCCGCCTTTCTCGCATTTACAACCGCTATGTTCGCAGAGACGAACCGCCTACCCTTTGACCTTGCAGAAGCCGAACAGGAACTCGTCGCAGGGTATCACACCGAATACAGCAGCATGAAATTCGCTATGTTTTTCATGGCGGAATACATGAACATGATTGTCGGATCCGCTGTAGTCGTAACGCTCTTTTTAGGCGGATGGCACTTCTTCGGTTTGGAAAATGTCGGCGGTCCCGTATGGAGTGGACTTATCTCGTTCGGTATCTTCTTCGTCAAAACAGCAATTTTCCTGTTCGTGTTTATCTGGGTCCGATGGACACTCCCACGATTCCGCTACGATCAACTCATGAACCTCGGTTGGAAATTCCTGTTGCCTGTTGCATTGAGTTCCATCGTTGTAACCGGCACCCTATGGATAACAACGGATGGCAATCGTCTGTGGATAGGTATCGGTAATATGGTCTCGGCGTTTATTGTTGTATCCATTGTGGCAGGGCTACTGGTCATGAACAAGGCACCTGAACCAGCAATACCGGATAGTGACCGGCAAATTACACCCAGCGCATTAGACGCAATAGAGTAGGAGGTGTGCAAATGAATCCAGAACAGATTCTATTTATTCTCTTTGGGGCAGTCTCGTTGATTGGCGCGATTGCTGTTATCTCGTTTCGACATCCGATTTATAGCGCGCTCTCGCTAATTGTGACGTTTTTCGCACAAGCAGGCCTGTTTGTCCTACTCGGCGCGCACTTCGTTGCAGCTGTACAAATCATTGTCTATGCTGGCGCAATCATGGTCCTGTTCCTCTTTGTGATTATGCTCCTGAACCTCGGCACACTCTCGGCGAAAGGGGCTATTAGTGGCAAACTGAAGGGGTTTGCAGTGATCCTTGGCATCCTCCTTGCTATTGAAGGAGTCTATATCGCAGTGAAGGCAATCAACGACCCCGCAGTCGCATCGGCGGAAACTGCTACCGAATCCGTAAACACCACGACCTATACCATTGGTGAACTCTTGTTCAACGAGTATCTTTTACCGTTTGAGGTTACCTCGCTTATTTTATTGGCGGCATTAATTGGCGTTATCGTCTTAGTAAAACGCGAAAGCCAAGCCGAAAACGAAGTTCAGTAGCTACTTGATCGAACCGAAAGGAAAGTTGAAAATATCTTCTTAGTATCAAAAACGTAGCCTGTAATGAAATTATGCCTTAAATGGCATAATTTGGCTTAGCTTTACATTTGGAAGGCGGATTACGTAAGGGACTGTCTAAAGTCCCAAAGCCACTTGACCGAACCGCAAGGAAAGTTAAAAATATGCCATTAGAATCTTACCTTATTTTGAGCGCGCTCTTATTTACGATCGGTGTTGTTGGAGTCCTCATCCGTAGGAATGCCATCATTATTTTTATGTGTATTGAACTGATGTTGAACGCCGCGAATCTTGCCTTTGTAGCGATCAGTCGTAGCCTCGGAGAGGCATCGGGGCAAGTTTTCGTCATTTTCGTAATGGCTGTCGCTGCAGCGGAAGTCGCTATCGGTCTCGCAATTATTGTCAGCGTCTTCAAACATCGGCAGACGATTAACGTAGACGAAGTTAATTCGTTGAAAGGCTAAACAATTCGCTAAAGTAGTAGGCATACTCTGTTATGCCGTAACTATAGGCAAGGATAAAATCATGTCGAAAGAATTAATTGTTGTTTTATTAATTGCCCCGCTTGTTGGGTTTCTCATTAACGGGTTATTCGGGAAATGGCTAAAAGGTAACGAGAAACTAAGTGGGTGGATAGGCGCGCTTGCAGTGCTCGTCTCCTTAGTCTGTTCGATTATCGCTTTTATCAGCCTAAACAACGGTGCTGCGCTACTCGATGCAAAGCTTTATGATTGGATTATAGGCGATTTCGGTGACGACTCCTTCGCCTTCAATATCGGATTTTATGTGGACGCGCTCACAGCGGTCATGTTGCTCGTAATTACCGGTGTCGGTTTCCTCATCCACGTTTATTCGATCGGCTACATGCACGGTGATGAAGGCTATACACGCTATTTTGCCTACCTCAACTTGTTCGTTTTTGCAATGCTCATCCTCGTCCTCGGCAACAACTATCTAATGATGTTTGTCGGATGGGAAGGCGTTGGGCTCTGCTCTTATCTGCTGATCGGGTTCTGGTATGACAAACAGTCGGCGACGGACGCTGGAAAAAAGGCATTCATCATGAACCGGATTGGCGATTTCGGTTTCTTGCTCGGAATGTTCACGCTATTTGCGGCGTTCGGAACCCTCGATTTTGGGGCTATGTTTGATGCCGCCGAGGCAGATAATTTTCAGAAAGTTTTTGGGGCCAGCACGCTCGAGATTGCGACATTGCTACTCTTCGTCGGCGCGATTGGTAAATCGGCACAGATCCCGCTTTATGTATGGCTACCTGACGCTATGGAGGGCCCAACACCTGTTAGTGCCTTGATTCACGCTGCCACAATGGTAACCGCAGGCGTGTATATGATCGCGCGTTCCGCGGTGCTTTATAACATCGCAGAGACCGGTCAAATCGTCGCATGGATCGGTGTTTTAACGGCGTTCTTCGCCGCAACCATCGCACTCACACAGAACGACATCAAGCGTATCCTCGCCTATTCCACTGTCAGCCAACTCGGGTATATGTTCGTTGGTGTTGGGGTAGGTGCCTATGCATCTGGCGTTTTCCACTTGGTAACGCACGCTTTCTTCAAAGGATTGATGTTCCTTACCGCCGGCAGTGTGATGCACGCCATGGCGAATGAACTGGATATGCGGAAGATGGGCGGCTTAAAATCGAAGATGCCGATAACGCATTGGACCTTTTTAGTGGGTGCCCTTGCGATTGCTGGATTCCCATTCCTGAGCGGTTTCTGGAGCAAAGACGAAATCTTGCACAGCGCGTGGGGGAGTTTCCCTCTCATTTATGGTATCGGATTGGTCACAGCATTCCTGACAGCCTTCTATATGTTCCGTCTCATCTTCGTGACATTTTACGGTGAATCTCGCGTTGATTCCGAGGTCGCTTCACATCTGCACGAATCGCCAGCAATTATGTGGTTACCGTTAGCAATTCTGGCGATCCCTTCGGCTTTGATCGGATTATTATTAGGCTGGGGCGGACATGAGAGTTGGTTCCACGATTTCACGAAGAGCGTTTTCCCAGAGGCACACCATGACGCATCGGGCAATGTTATCGTGTTTATGGCCATTTCATCGGTCGTCGGCTTGGCGGGCATTGCCTTCGCATGGACACGTTATAGCAAACGCGTACCCTCCGATGAACCTACCGGGGCATTACATAGACTGCTCGCGAACAAGTACTATGTTGATGAAATCTATAACGCACTCATCGTGCAACCGGTTAAAAACGGTTCCCACTTTCTGCTATGGAAACTTGTAGATAACGGCATTATTGATGGAATTGTCAACGGTGTCGCAGCTATTATCCGATTTGTTGGTGGAACTTTGCGACGACTCCAAACCGGTCTCGTCCAAGTGTACATTATCTCGATGGTTCTCGGAATTGTATTATTCTTGGCATATTATCTATTTTTCACCTAAGTCAATGGATGGTAGGTTCTTGTGCAGGATTATTTGGCTTTCGGTTTTTTCGTCCAATTTTAAGTCCCCAGGTCCGGTAGGCGCGGTTTGGAACCGCACCGGATCGACCCAAGAAATTACCGAATTAATCTTTTAATCTTCATGCAACCGCACCGGACTTGAAAAAGAAGGCTCAGAAAATTAGACAATCCGAGATGGAGGAAAAGATGAAGCAGAACACTTTTCGACCAAGGGATCTACTCAACAAAGAGGTCGCTGGCATCTTCGGTGTCGCAAGGTTGACAGATAAAGCGCGAGCTGCCCACGCTGGAGAAATCGGAAGCTATAAATACGGTGCTGATTCCGAACAGGATACGGCGATTTTATCGTTCCTCGGCATCTCAGCGGAAACTTTTCAGGAAGCCGCAGTGCGGATTGACCATGATGTTAAATTGGGGGCATGGATTCTGGACAACTGTGAGCGGTCATCTGAAGAAGTATCAAAGTTTAATCGTAAGATGAAAGCTTGGTGGCAGAGCAAAATGCCTCAGGACGAGTTTTCAAAACGCCGCCGACAATTGTCTCAGCAAGCAGAAAACCGTAGACGTTCTTGGCTCCAACGTGATAAGGGGTGGTGGCAGAATTTCTTCAGAACGTAATCTATTCCTTTGCCAACTGATAATTGACAACTGACAACCATTTCAAAGGAGGGTTCCTTGTTACTTTCAATAGTCATTTTTTTACCACTGCTCGGCGTGATAGCAATTGCCTTGCTTAGGGGTTTGGGGGCTACCGCTGTCAAAGGCATCGCACTTGGCATTGGGCTCATCACCTTTATTATTTCACTCGGGCTTTACATCGAGTTTAACGCAGACACTGCCACATTCCAACTTGGTGGTACGCCGATAGAGTGGATTTCCAGTTTAGGTATAAGCTACCACATTGGCATCGACGGTATTTCGCTGTGGTTGGTGTTGCTGACAACATTCCTAACCCCCGTGTGTATTCTCGCCGCATGGGATTCAGTCGAGAAGGGATTGAGCGGCTTTATGATGTCGCTCCTCGCACTCGAAACTGGGATGTTGGGGGTTTTTTGTTCCCTCGATCTGTTCCTCTTCTTCGTCTTTTGGGAGTCGATGTTGATTCCGATGTATTTCCTTATCGGTATTTGGGGCGGAGAGCGTCGGATTTACGCAACTATCAAATTCGTCCTCTATACGATGGCGGGCAGCGCACTCATGTTGGTCGGGATTTTAGCACTCTACTTTCAAAATGGTAATAGTTTTGACCTAACGACGCTCAGCGGACCCTTTGAGCATTCGGATCTACTATTCCTCGCGTTTTTTATCGCGTTTGCTATTAAAGTGCCACTGTTCCCATTCCATACATGGCTCCCCGATGCACACGTTGAGGCACCGACAGTGGGGAGCGTCATTCTTGCCGGGGTACTACTAAAGATGGGAACCTACGGAATCATCCGATTTTGTTTGCCACTCTTTCCTGATGCAGCAGAAAAATTTACACCCTTGATTGTCACACTCGCTGTCATCGGCATCATCTATGGCGCATTGGTCGCGATGGTCCAGCCGGACCTCAAAAAGCTGGTCGCATACTCCAGTGTCAGTCACCTCGGGTTTGTCGTGTTAGGGCTCTTTTCACAAAGTTCCGCAGGGCTTCAGGGAAGCATGTTGCAAATGATTAATCACGGCTTAAGTACCGGCGCACTATTCCTTTTAGTTGGGATGATTTATGAGCGACGGCACAGCAGAATGATTGTTGATTTCGGCGGTTTATCAAAGCGGATGCCCATCTTCGCCGTAATTTTTATGATTGTAACCTTGTCATCCATTGGATTACCGGGTTTGAACGGATTCGTCGGTGAATATATGATACTGCTCGGCAGTTTTGTTCAGGGGGCTTTCTCTAAAGTATACGTCGTTTTCGCCACTGCAGGTGTGATCCTCGCAGCCGTGTATATGCTCTGGATGTTCCAACGCGTGATGTTTGGAACACTGGATAAAACAAATGAAAATCTACCGGACTTGAACGCTCGTGAAATCGTCGTCATGCTGCCACTCCTGCTGTTCATCGTCTGGATCGGTGTTTATCCGAAACCTTTCCTGAGTAAGATGGAAAAATCCGTAGAGCTGGTTGTGACAAAAGTGCAGACGACTGAGCCTGCTATGGGACGATTGGAAAAACAGAAACCGCGAGATCCTAAACTCGCACTACAGGGAACGCAGTACATACAGCATGAAAAGCGTGAAAAGGAGGCAGAGCAGTAGGCGCGATCTTCGCATCGCGACTCTCGATTATAAATGAAATTCAAACTGGTATCTTGTCTAATTCTTTGTGTAATTATTGGGCTTGCCCTTTCGGTTTCAATGGAAGCGTTCGGTGCAGATGACGCACATCACGGGCATGGCGTAGATGGTGCCAAATTACCTATCTGGAGCATTATACCTTTTGTCGGTATTCTGCTATCCATTGCGATCTTCCCACTTGTGTTTGATTCGCACTTTCTCGTCCACCACGGTGGGAAAATGTCTTTGGTATGGGCATCAGCCTTCGCAATCCCATATCTCATCGCTTTTCGAGGAGAGGCCTTTTACGACATCCTGCACATCTATCTATTAGACTATATCCCATTCATCCTGCTTTTATGGGGTTTGTTCACAGTCGCAGGTGGGATACTCGTGCGTGGCACGTTGCGTGGCACACCGATACTCAATACATTCTTACTCTTAATTGGCACAGTGATCGCATCATGGGTCGGGACTACGGGCGCATCAATGCTCCTGATCCGTCCTCTAATTCGAGCAAATGCATACCGAAAGAATAAGGTTCATCTCATTGTCTTTTTCATCTTTCTCGTAAGTAACATCGGTGGTTCTTTAACGCCAATAGGAGACCCGCCTCTATTCCTCGGATTCCTCCGCGGCGTACCGTTCTTCTGGACAACTACCGCACTGTTGCCCCACATGTTACTTATAAGTGTGGTGTTACTGATTATCTTCTTTATATTTGACACCTTGATGTTTAAACGGGAAGGAGGCGTAGTACCAGACGATGGAACCAATGAACCTGTTCGCGTAGAGGGACTTTTCAACCTCGTCTTCCTGTTCGGGATTATCGCTGCCGTTCTTATGAGTGGGACTTTCAAGTGGGGAGAAGTCAACATCCTTGGCGTTCATGTGTATTGGCAAAATATCGCGCGTGAAGTATTGATTGTTGCTATGGGGCTGCTGTCACTTAAATACACACCCTTCAGCGGCGAATTACGTCAATCCAACGAATTTTCATGGGAGCCGATTGAAGAAGTCGCAAAAGTTTTCGCCGGAATTTTTATGACAATCATTCCAGCACTGGCAATCCTGAAAGCAGGTGAGGAAGGTGCCCTCGCAGGCTTAATCGGGGCTATGCAACAACCGTACCACTATTTCTGGATTACCGGGGTCTTGTCGAGCTTCTTGGACAATGCACCCACATATTTGACATTCTTCAATACCGCACTTGGGAAATTGCATCTCACTGAAGCCGTCGTGCCGGAAATTTTGTCTATGCCCTATGATCAATTAACGAATCAGTCGCATCAAGAGTTTGTCAGATTGCTGGTAGCTATTTCCGTCGGTGCTGTTTTCATGGGTGCGAATACCTATATCGGAAACGCACCGAACTTCATGGTGAAAGCCATCGCGGAACAAAGCGGTATCCGCATGCCAAGTTTCTTCGGGTATATGCTCTGGTCGGTAGCAATCTTATTCCCGCTCTTTGTGGTTGTAACATTTGTATTTCTCCGTTAGTTGGCGACCGGCTGGCAGCAGTCGGATTTCAGTGTTTGGCATTGGCAGTTGCGTATTACTTCACTGTCCTAATCGCTCTTTACTGACAACCGATGGTTGCCGATAGCCACAAAAAAGGAAATTAAAAAATGCCAATAGAGATTAACTGGCAATTACTAATGCCGGAACTGGTTATCGCCTTAACCTTGATCATTGTCCTCGTCTTCGACCTTTTTGATGCTATTTCCAAAACGATCCTCGGCTGGATGACAATCGTTGGCGCCGGGATTGCACTATGGGTTTCTATCCAGATGCATCAAGCAGACAGGGTGGGCACCCAGTTCAACGAAATGTTCAAGGTAGATAGTTTCTCCCTCTTCTTCAATATTATTTTCCTCGTTTCAACAATTTTAGTCGTGTTGATTTCTATGAGTTATTTAGACAGAGGCGACAGGAAACAGGGACCTTACTATCTGCTTATCCTGCTTGCAACGCTCGGTATGATGTTGATGGCGGCAGGTAATGAGTTGATTATTGTTTTCCTCGGCTTGGAACTCATGTCGTTGTCGTTGTATGTGTTGGCGGGCTATTTCCGAGAGAGTCCTGCTTCAAGCGAGGCGGGAATGAAATATCTGTT
The DNA here is from genome assembly GCA_009845545.1 of Candidatus Poribacteria bacterium. GTDB lineage: Bacteria > Poribacteria > WGA-4E > WGA-4E > WGA-3G > WGA-3G. The sequence goes on along the minus strand of VXZK01000181.1, from coordinate 8,400 downwards.
ACTCGGCGCGTTCGCAAGCGCGTTCTTCCTCTACGGCATCGCGTTGATTTACGGCGGTGCCGGCACCACAAGTGTCCCCAAAATAGCTCAGGCGATCACGGCTGATGATAAATCACCACTGCTTTTGGCGGGGATGTTTCTGCTTGTCGTCGGGTTCGGGTTTAAGGTCGCAATTGTCCCGTTCCACCAATGGGCACCGGATGTCTACGAAGGTGCACCCACAACGATAGCAGCGTTTATCTCCGCAGGACCAAAGGCGGCAGGATTCGCAGCGTTCCTCAGAATCTTCATGGAGGCACTACCCAACTTGCAGGTGGAGTGGAGTGGTGTTCTCATCTTATTAGCGATGTTAACAATGACGGTCGGGAATGTCATCGCGATTGCACAGACAAACATCAAACGGATGCTCGCGTATTCAAGTATTGCACACGCCGGTTACGTGCTCATAGGCTTGGCAGCAGCGAATGATGACGGAATTTCGAGCGCAATGTTCTATCTTCTGATTTACTGTGTAATGAACATCGGCGCGTTCGGCGCGGTTATCTTGGCAAAAACAGAGGATGGCGAGAGCCTCATGATTTCTGATTACGCAGGGCTTGGGACCCGAAAACCATTGCTCGCTATATTTATGTCCGTGATGCTTTTGTCGCTCGCCGGTTTTCCACCGACTGCGGGGTTTTTCGGGAAATTCTATATCTTTAAATCCGCAGTTGGGGCAGGACATATATGGCTCGTTATTATTGGGGCTATCAACACCGCAATATCAGCGTTCTATTACCTACGCGTCGTCGTAACGATGTATATGCGTGAGCCAGAGGAAGAGTTGGAGTTCAGTCCTTATGCCTCCACCTTAGTGGTCGGATTGATCCTCGCTGTGGTTGGCATTTTGCTTATCGGTATTTTGCCATCACTTATGCTTACGCCAGCCCAGAATTCTGTTTTTTAATGGTCTTCGGTCTTCGGTTGTCGATTAAGAGGTAAGAAAGTTTAAAAATGCAGCTAAAGTTGCGAAGTTGCTAACTTTAGTTCACTTTAACACATTTTACAGACTTTACAACTTTACAGACAACCGACAACCCTGACTCTCATAAACTACCCGTTTCTCGACAACGGAGAGAAACGAGCAAGGACAATAGTTAAAAAATGTCAGATGTTAGATTAGGCTTTATCGGCACAGGGGGTAACATGAACCGCCACCTCCGTGAATTAACTGAGATCGGCGGCTCACAATTCGTCGCCTTCTGTGATATTGTCATCGAAAAAGCGGAACGGGCTGTCACGCAGTACGGCGGTAAAGCTTACGCCGACTATAACGAGATGCTCGCACGCGAAGAATTGGATGCCGTCTATATCTCTATCCCACCTTTCGCCCACGGTGCACCTGAACGTGCCGTGATTGATGCTGGACTGGCGATGTTCGTCGAAAAACCGGTACACATGGATGCCGACGATGCAAAGGAAATCGCAGCGGTGATAGAAGAGAAGGGCATCATCACTGCTACTGGGTACCAGGAACGTTATCTTGACATCATCGACAAAGCGCAGGAACTCCTCGCTTCTCGACGTGTCGGATTCTTCATGGGCTACTGGATGGGCGGCATGCCGGGTGGATGGTGGCGCGAGAAGGCGAAATCCGGTGGGCAGCTCATGGAACAGACGACACACGAATTTGATATGGCGAGATACCTCTTCGGCGAAGTCAAAACTGTCTATGCCGTCGCACGCTATGATCTGATTCCTGATACCGATTACGATATTGAAGAAGCATCTGCCGTCTCTTTGCAATTTGAGAGCGGCGTTTTTGGTATCATGTTCTCTGCCTGCTTCACAACAAATGGGATGCGGCGTTCTGGATTGGACATTTTCTGTGAAGACGGTTCGCTTGAATACCATCTTCGCCGTGCACTTGTGCTTTCTACTGCTGATGAGAAAACCACGTGGAACCCACAGAACAATTGCACCATTGATATGGATAGCACCTTTATCAACGCGGTACGTACAGGAGATGGCAGTGCAATCCGATCCCCCTACGCCGATGCCGCAAAAACCGCTATTTTATCCATCGCCGCCAACGAATCCCTTGAAACAGGTCTACCGGTCCACTTAGGATAAAAGTGCGGTCCTGTACCATAGGCTGTTAGCCTGTGGCAGGAATCCGTTGTAGCATAGACTGTTAGTCTGTGGCAGGAATCCGTTGTAGCATAGACTGTTAGTCTGTGACGATGACAATTGACAAAATATTTACACCCGTCTATCAGGTCTGGAGGTTGCGTTTGCTGCCTGCGATATGCTAAAATATTGGAAAATAAAAATTTTTATAGTAAAACTTAGAATTATGTGGGCCCCTATCCTTTATAGTAGATTTTAGAATTACTTATACACTTTTTCCTTACCAGACCAGCGTTTGTAGTAGGGCAATTCATTGCCCGTCGCTTCAAAACGTGTGCAAATAATTACGGGCTCTACTATAACAAATACTCGTTCGTAGTAGGGCAATTCATTGCCCGTTGTGCCAAGAAGCACCCTAATATTTTTAGGTTTTACTATAAGTTCCAAAGGCGGTTAGAATTAACGAAAACCATCGCGAAACGTAGCGGAGCGGTGCCCAGCGTTAATGAAAAAAAATGGAACACCAAATTAACCTCCCCATCACCGGCATGAACTGCGAAAGTTGTACAAGCATCATCACACAAAACCTAAAAAAGATGGATGGTGTTCTTGTTGTAGAAGTCAGTCTCGCTACCGAATATGCCGCGGTTACCTTTGATACATCTACGCTCAGCGAGGAAGCCATCGTCAATAAGATCCGAGACCTCGGTTTTGATGTTGTCGATGAAGATGAAGAAGAAGAGGCGCGCGCTGAGGAATTCCGACGGCAGAAGCTGCAATTCACTGTCGGCGTAATCTTCACGCTCCCACTTTTTCTTATCAGCATGGGTAGAGATATGAACCTGTTGGGCAACTGGGCATCGGCGCATTGGGTTAACTATCTCATGTTTGGCTTAGCACTCCCTGTGCAAGGGTATGTCGCTTGGGACTATTACATCGGCGGCTTTAAGGCACTGCGCAACCGATCCGCTAATATGGATGTCCTCGTCGCAATGGGTTCATCCGTCGCGTTTTTCTATAGTCTCCTTGTAACGATTGCACTAACAACGGGCGAAGGGGAACGCTTCGGCGCGCATGTCTATTTTGAGACAGCCGCAGTTATCGTTACGTTGATTAAGTTAGGGAAACTGCTTGAAGCACGTGCCAAAGGTAAGATAAACGCTGCCCTCAAAAAACTCCCGCAGCTTGCCCCTACAACAGCGTGCCGCCTAAAAGACGGCAAAGAACAACACATCCCTATTGAACAGGTCGGTGTCGGAGATGTCTTGGTTGTCCGTCCGGGCGAAAGTATTCCTGTGGATGGCATAGTACGCAGCGGCGAAAGTGCCATTGATGAAAGCGTCTTCACCGGAGAAAGCCTACCCGTAGATAAGATACCGGGCGACCCTGTGACCGCTGCAACGATGAACCAGAGTGGAATGCTCACGATCGAAGCCACACACGTCGGTACTGAAACAGCCCTTTCCCGCCTGGTCCAATTGGTATACACGACGCAGCAAAGCAAACCCCCCATCCAACGCGCCGCCGATGCAGTCACAAACGTGTTTGTGCCTATTGTCACCGCAATTGCTGTTGGGACGTTTCTTGTGTGGTGGTTCCTCCTCGGAGAAGGGTTCACCCCGGCAATGCTCCGTCTCGTTGCGATCCTCGTCACAGCCTGCCCGTGTGCATTGGGACTTGCCACCCCAACCGCTGTTATGATGGGAACCGGTATCGGCGCGCAGCGCGGTATCCTCTTCCGAAACGGCGAAGCACTCGAACGCGCAGGAAACTTAACCACTATTGTCCTCGATAAAACAGGCACCTTGACAGAAGGGAAACTCGCGCTTACCGATATTTTCACGGATACAGACGAATCGGAACTCTTACAGTTATCTGCCGCTGCGGAGCGTGGCAGTGAACATCCTATCGGAAAGGCAGTCGTCCAAGCCGCTCAGGAACGGGGATTGGACATCACGACACCGAGTCAGTTTAAAGCGATCGCTGGACACGGGATCGCCGCACAGGTTGATGAAAGTAGTGTCATCATAGGCAATTTATCCCTAATTCAACAACATAACATTCCGACGAGGAGATTTGAAGAAGAAGCAGAGCGTCTACAGACCGAGGCGAAAACCGTCCTATGGGTCGCTGTTGATGGGCACGTTGTTGGACTTCTGGCGGTCGCGGACACTTTGAAATCGGAAGCGCAAGAGGCGGTCGCGGAACTCTACGAACTGGGATGTACGGTAACAATGATGACAGGGGATAACCGCGTTACGGCTGATGCGATTGCCAAGGCTTCGCGGATTAGCGATGTCATGGCAGAACTCAAACCCGAAGATAAAGCAGCAGCCGTTAAAAAACTACAAGCCGAAAATGGCGGACGCGTCGCGATGGTAGGCGACGGCATTAACGATACCCCCGCATTGGCACAAGCCGACATCGGCATCTCACTCGGCACAGGCACCGATATCGCCAGAGAGACAGCGCACGTAACGCTCATGCACAGCGACTTGCGCGGACTTCCCGATGCAATTCGGCTCAGCCGTTCCACAATGCGCACGATTAAACAGAACCTGTTCTGGGCGTTCTTCTACAATGTCCTTTTGATTCCGATCGCAGCAGGCGCGCTTTATCCATTATCTTTCGTACCGATGATGTTTCGGGAACTCCACCCGATGCTCGCAGCGTTCGCAATGGCGTTTAGCAGTGTGTCTGTTGTGTTGAATAGCCTACGGCTACAGTGGAAGAAATTATGACACAAAATATTGCCGATGGCACAATTGTTGAATCACCCTTATGGCCCGAACCAGTTCTTGTTCACGTTTATCGTCCAATTGTGGGTGGTGACATACATATTATTGGGGTCTTGATCAATTCACAAGAATTGATCAACCAAGAACTCACGTCAGTAGAAGCAGAGACGCTGCAAATTGTTCAGGCACAAGTGGATTTTACCGGTAATGCCCGCCTTGCTTTTCTTAACCTTGAAGCCAAACGCTATCGATATGCTGCACTCTACAATCCAACTCTTGCTATTAGTATCTCTAAAGTTGATCCCCTGCCACACCAGATTGAAGCGGTATGGCAAGTTCTCAAGCAACCGCGTATTCGATTCCTGATCGCTGATGACCCGGGAGCCGGTAAAACAATTATGGCGGGCCTCATCGCGAAGGAACTCAAACTCCGAAATCAGGCCAAACGTATCTTGATCGTTTCTCCTGGACATCTGATCACACAGTGGACTCAAGAGATGAAGATACGGTTTGAGGAGAACTTTACGCCGGTCACACGCGCCCTCGTTAATGCTTATCCACATGAAAACGTTTGGGATCGCGAACAACAACTGATTACCTCTATGGATTTTGCCCGACAGGATGAAATCCGCGGAGCAATCGCTAATACCCACTTTGACCTGATTATTGTTGATGAAGCGCATAAAATGGCAGCTTATCAGTACGGCGATAAAATTGAAAAAACTAAAAGATATCAGTTGGGCGAATGTCTCTCTAACTGCGCAACACACCTTCTTTTTCTTACGGCGACACCGCATAGGGGCGATTCTGAAAACTTCCGACTTTTCCTTGACTTACTTGAGCCTGGTTTCTTTGCAGATCCAACCCAAGTTCAAGAATCCATCAAAAGGAAGGATAATCCGCTCTTCATCCGGCGAGTAAAGGAAGACCTTAAAGACTTTGAAGGAAAACCCCTTTTCTTACCTCGCCATGTCCAGACCAAACCGTTTCGCCTCGGTTCGGAATCTGAAATCGAAATGAAGCTCTATAACGCACTTTCTGAATACATCCGTGAACAGTACAACCGTTTTTCAGAAGCCTCACAGAAGCGAAATAATGTTGCTTTTGCATTAGTTATTTTACAACGTAGGCTTGCCTCAAGCACTTACGCGCTTCTTATTTCCCTCCAACGCAGGCAGCAGCGCTTGACAGAATTACTCCAGAGTGCTACTCGCATAACGGACGAAATACCTTCTGAACAGCAACGGGAAGAAGTGGAAGATCTCAGTGAAGAAGAACGGTGGAAACTTGAGGAGCAGTGGGCAGTACTTTCTGTTGCTGAAAATCGAGAGGAGTTGAATGATGAAATTGAGATGCTTAAGGTCCTTGAGCAGGAAGCGCAACGGATTATTGACAGTGAAAATGAACTCAAGTTAAAGGAACTCAAAAAAGCACTTGACGAACTAAATGCAAGTCATCCTAATGAAAAAATTCTGATCTTTACTGAATATTTCGATACGCTTGATTACTTAGAGCAGAAGGTAACAGCGTGGGGATATTCCGTATCCGTTATTCATGGAAAAATGCCCCACGAGAGGCGAATTGAGGCACAAGAAACGTTTAGAAACCAAACACAACTTTTACTTGCTACTGAAGCAGCTGGGGAGGGTATCAACCTACAATTCTGTCATCTCATGATTAACTACGATTTGCCATGGAACCCAAATCGATTGGAACAGCGAATGGGACGAATACACCGATATGGTCAGAAAAGAGAGGTGCATGTGATTAACTTGGTCGCCTCCGATACGCGAGAAGGTGCTGTCTTTACCCGACTCTTTGAAAAACTTAGGACTATTCGGGCACAACTCGGAAAAGATCGCGTCTATGATGTCATAGGCGAACTTTTTCCGCAACGAAATCTCGCGCAACTTGTACGTGAAGCCGCTGCGAGTACACGTGACCATGCCCAACTTCTTGAGGAAATTGACACCACCCTTGATTCTGAACAGTTAGACTTCTTTAAAAATTTCAACGAGGATACGCTTGTCTCGCCTTATATCAACCTGCCTCAAGTGAATGAGCTTCAGCAACAGGCGCGCGAACACGGACTTATCCCTGAATATACACGTGAGTTTTTTCAAAAAACTTTTGAAACTCTCAATCGCACTCTTCACAAACGCCAAGATGGTTTATTTAGGATTGAACGTGTACCTTCCCAAATAGCGAAAATTAGCGAGGACTTGCAGTTCAGGCAGATGTATCCGGCGTTGACACGCGGAAGTTACCCAAAAGTAACATTTGACAAAGCGCAGGCATCTATAGACCCAACAGCTGAATTCATTTCTTTCGGTCATCCACTTTTTGAAGCAACCGTACGATATGCCGAACAAACTTACGCCGAAGCTCTCAAAACGGGTGCCTGCTTTGAAGATCCAGATGGCATATATAAGGGGGTTATTGTATTCTATGAAGGTGAAATCCGAGATGGGGCGGAAAATGTGACAGGAAAACGTCTTTTTGCGTTTTATCTCCGTGATGGTTCGGACACTATAGAAAAAGTTAACCCAGTGCTTATCTGGGACTTCCGAGAGGTGGAAGCGGGGCCAGTCCGAGAACCCATAGAGATACAAGAACTTGAAGAAAAATTTGGAACACAAGTCCGCGTTCACTTAGAGCAATATAAGCAAGAACTTACCGAAGAACGAGAACGACAAGTGAACATCAAAAGAAAATACGGTATCGCCTCATTAGATCAGCTCATCCTTAAATTGGATCGTGAACTGCTTGAACTTGGGGCGCGTAGTGAAAAGGGCGAAAATGTCAGATTAGTTACCCAAAACAAGGCGGAACAGAAACGTCACTATGAGGAAGAAAAAGAGAGATTAAAAGAAACATGTTGGCAAGAGATGACACTCGTCAGAAAACCACCGACCTTTGCTGGGGCAATTCGCGTCATACCTGCTACTGAGGTCGATGATACAGATACGCAACCATACAACAAATCGGAAATTGAACAGATTGGCATGAAGTATGCTATTCATCATGAAGAGACACGAGGTTGTACTGTGACAGATGTCTCAGCAGAGAATCTGGGTTTTGATCTCCGCTCAAAAATCCCGGATGGCAAAGTCCGATGCATTGAGGTGAAAGCTCGCGCGGACCGCGCACCTGTTGTACTCACTTCCAACGAGTGGTTCAGAGCCAAGCAACTCAAGGACGATTACTTTCTCTATGTTGTTCTTAATGCTGCAACGCAACCAGAACTTTATATTATACGGAATCCTGCTAACCAGATAACCGATGTAACACAGGTTACAGAAGTAAGGTATCAGGTGCCGCTTTCGGAGATAACAAAATGTAGCGACCCAGTTTAGCCTCTTATAGATTGGATTGGATGAACTTGAAAATCAACGCTTTCTCGCAGAAAACACGCGAGCGTCCAAACGCACTTAATGCACTGTTAAATCAGTGAAATCCAGCGTTTGAATTTGAACAAAAACTTTACACACCCTCTTTAGGAAATTGATTTGACCCTTTAAATTTAACGTGGTATAATAACTAATACCAATTC
>VXZK01000287.1 GCA_009845545.1 Candidatus Poribacteria bacterium | reverse complement strand
GAACAAACTGGAAGTTTGTTCTACGTAAAGAAACATTTATTAACAGAAATGGTATGAGTTATCAGTTGTCAGTACGATTTTCTCTCACTGCGAGGCATGAAAAATCTTTCAGTTATCAGTTACGAGACAACTTGTGACCGGTGTTTTCTCGTAACTGGCACAAACATATCAATTGCGGATTTGCTTGACTTGGCAAAAAGTATCTGTTAATCTATTCTTTGGAAACCAATATTCTATATCTTAGCGAAAGGTAAATTTAATGGAACAATGGATTGAACATCTTATTATTGGATTACCCAGCTTAGCCCTTTTTCTGATCATTGCGGTGACGCTTTACACACTCGGTAAAGGCGCAGACTGGCTTGTTGATGAAGCCGTATCCCTTTCAACACGGTGGGGTTTAGGAAAAGCCGTCATCGGTGCAACGATTGTGAGCGTCGGTACGACAACTCCAGAAGCGGCAGTCTCTGTGCTCTCGGCACTACAAGGGAAACCGGGACTCGCGCTCGGCAACGCCGTCGGTTCGATTATTTGTGATACGGGACTTATTGTTGGATTGGCATCTCTCATCGCGCCATTACCGCTTAACCGTCAGTTGGCTTCACGATTGTCAAATGTGCAAGTGGGTGCAGGTATCCTCTTGGTGGCAGGCTGTTTCCCGTGGACATCTCCGGCGAAAGTTTTTACCCAAGGTGGCGTTTTGGCACAACTTGTCGGTGTCGTCTTCGTTATCCTTCTGGCGTTGTATATTTGGCAGTCTATTCGATGGGCCGGTTCGATGCCGTCAGATACTGAAGACACAGAAGACACAGATGCCGAGGCAGGTAATACCTTGGGGATACTTGCTAAACTTATCGGGTCAATCGCTATTATTGTTGTCTCTGCACAGATCTTAATTCCAGCCGTGAGCGTCATGGCGGAACGCATTGGGGTGCCGAAACATATTATTTCAGCGACACTCGTTGCGTTTGGTACGTCGCTCCCGGAACTGGTGACGGCAATAACGGCAGTGAGACGTGGACACGGTGAGTTGGCAGTCGGAAACATTATCGGTGCGGATATCCTGAATGTGCTTTTCGTTGCCGGTGTTTCAGCCGCTGCCACACAAGGCGGTCTCCAAGCAGATGGGCAGTTCTTCCAGTTCTTGTTCCCGGCGATGCTGTTCATTTTGATCGTTTTCCGATTCGGTATCTTCGTGTCGGGTGACCAGTTGAAACGTCCGTTTGGGATCGTGCTGGTTGCGACATGGCTTTTGGTGACGATTCTGAGTTATGTGCTCTCAATTGAGATGCATTAAATAGTTGTCGGTTATCAGTTATCAGTTGTCAGTAAGAAAGTTGCGAAGTGTGCTAAAGTTTCAAAGTTGAGAACTTTACGGACTTCCCCAACTTTAGAACACTTTACAGACCTCTTTAACTGATAACCGAAAACTGATAACTGATAACTAAAGTATGTGATAGTATAATTCCAAGTTTTGACGAATATTCAATAAGTTCCTTCAAAGGAGGCACGACAATGAGTAACGATCAATCACCTGAGAAAGAAGTCTATCGCGCCCCGGCGTTTGCTGATTTCAAACCGGAACTTTCGGCACCCGGAGCCACACCTGAAAGACTGGAGCATTTAAGGGAACACGGTTTTGTGATTATCAACGACTTTGTTGACAATCCGTGGATTCCGATTCTCCGGGAGGCGGGTCGCCGCGTCACACAAGCGTGTGCGCCGGAGAACGGTTACGATGTCATTGACTGTTCAAAAGGCTATGTCCACCGCGCGGGTGAAAATGAACCGTGGGCAATCCGTGGCATCATCCATCCGGCTTTCAAAGAACCCGATTTCGCTAAATTTTACGGATCCCCAGATTTCACCGGTTTCATTAAGGCTTGGTGTGAGGTTGAACCTGAGGAACTTGTGATGACGAACATACTCCTCTGGTGTAATCCCCGGAAAAAAGAGAATAGACTTGGATGGCACCGAGACGTGACCTGGTGGGGTACAGGGGAAAGTTATTTTTCACAAGAAGACAACCGTAGAGACGGTACCGAAGCCTATTCCGAGGAAGTTGAGCGGATCCGCTGGAAAGAAATTCAGGAAGAAAACGAGAAACGGATTACTGAACGGAAGGGTGTCGGTATGTTTTTGGCACTCGCGGACGATGAATGCCATGAACTTGTTGTGGGGAGCCACAGCCGATGGCGCACGCCGCTTGAGCATGACGTACTGCTCCCGAAATCTATGAAGGATCAGGGTGTCCCGTATACACCGAGCTGGAACGGCTCCGATCCCCTGCCTGGACAGGTCGCGATTCGGCTCAAGGCTGGACAAGCCCTCATCCGTAACGGTGCAACGATCCATACCGGACATACCGTGCCTGAGCGTGAACGCAATACGCTCTCCATCGGTTGGTCGAAGTGGGGCGGTCCCTCCGAGGAGGCGCCGAAGGTCATTGATGCTCGATTCGCATGGCAGCTGGATCCCGCCGTCCGTGAGGCACTTCCACATGAATGGATGAAAACGGCATGGGATCGCTGGGCAGCCAACCACAAGCTCGGCGATAGGCTTGAAGATCGCTATGCTGGCTTTGATATCGCGCGTATTAAAGCAGGCGAAGTTGTTGGGTGGCGAACGGAATTGGAACGTCAAGCTGCCGCTGCTGGCGACGCGTAGGAACGGTATCAAGCTGTGTCGGAATCGTAAAGGCACAAAATTGAAGGCGGATCCAAGGATCCGCCTTTTTTTTAGCCAACCGCCGCCCCCCTTCTGCAGGATCGACGTTTACTGACTGCTAACCGCTGATGACTGATAGCCATTAAGCTGGTGGCGCGATGAGACGGACGAATGAACGCGAAACCTCGTCCAATTCCTCCCGCACTGCTGCATCGAGTTCCCAACCGACACCGCTGAGTGTATCATCGAGTTGTTCAATTGTATCACTGCCACTGATTGCGACTGTGACTTCTGGATGCGATAACACCCACGCTACAGCGAGTTGTGCGGGTGTTTTTCCGAGTTCCGCTGCGAGTCGCTTGAGCGTTGTTATTACTTGTCCAGTAGCACCGCTCATCCGTTGCGCAAACTCATCTCGGAGGCGTGTCCCCCATAGAGTGCCTTTGGGGGGTGGTTTATCTGGTGAATAGACTCCGCTTAATAAACCAACGGCTAACGGACTATAACACATCACCCCCAACCCTTCTTCACGCACCAAGCCGAACATCTCGGTCTCCAAATCTCGGTTTAGCAGGTTATACATATTCTGAATGCACATATAGGGCGTTGCGTTGATACTATCGGCGATCCAGAGTGCTTTACATGCCTGCCATGCTTGATGGTTACAGCAGCCGATATAGCGTACCTTACCCGAACGCACCAGATCGTCCATTGCGCGAACGGTTTCTTCTTGGGGAGTTGTTTCATCGGGCGCGTGGATAAGATAGACATCAATATGATCGGTGTTCAGGCGTGATAAGGAGCGTTCGACTTCGCGCATAATATGGTAGCGCGACAAACCGGCATCATTTGGGCCTGGCCCGATTTGGCTGAAAACTTTTGACGTAATCACCACATCGTCGCGTTTGCCTTGAATTGCTTTACCGAGTACGACCTCTGAGCGACCGATGTTGGCGCGATCGTCCATAGGTCCATAGATGTTGGCACAATCAATGAGATTGATGCCGGAGTCAATGGCATGCTCAACCAATCGTTGGGCGGCAGCTTCGTCGCCTTGCCCTCTGAATCCTAAGCCTAAAGCGAGTGGACTTACTTTAACGCCTGCTTTTCCAAAATTGACATATTCCACGGTGGATTTCCTTTTCTACAATTATACATAGGACTTACGCAAAATTGGTTCAGAACGCCTATTTTGATATAATAAAGGCACTTTCTATCAGGGTTCGGTGCGGTTAGAAACCGCACCTACCAGGGGAGTGCGTAAGTCCTAATACAATTTTTTAACAAAGAATTATTTTAACAAAGCGAACAAAGCAATTATGGTAGAGACAATTGCGGTCCCGACTGCTATACGACTCACCAAAGTCGTGCTAACTTCTGCCTTTCCTTCTATTTTTCCTCGAATCCAGCTGACACCTTGCTCTAAAAGTCCCATCCGAGCTTCCATAGATTCAAACCTCTGATCGAATTTTTGGTCGAGCCGCTCAAATTTCTGGTCAAATTTTTGGTCGAGCTGATCGAATTTTTGGTCAAATTTTTGGTCGAGCTGATCGAATTTTTGGTCGAAGTGTTCATTTTTTTTCTCAAGCCGATCGAGTGCAGATAGCACACGTTCGCGAAAATCTTGATCTGACATGAAAGCCCTCCTTTTCTACTATGAGTATAGCATATATAATAGAAATAGGACAAGTCTGATTTTTTGTCACTTACCCCCATTTTTTCCTGAAGGTTTGTGGTGAAAGGTTTTA
>VXZK01000118.1 GCA_009845545.1 Candidatus Poribacteria bacterium | reverse complement strand
GAGCAACAGACTCAAAATGCCGCATAAACCCAGGGACAAAAACTTTACACACCCCTTTTATTGTTTGTTTCAGCTGTTTTTTTCCAGCGGGTAAATATTTTGTCAGAATCAGGGTTTGCAGGATTTATGGCAGGTTAGGCTTGGTTAGCAGATGTGTAGGCGGTAATTCGCCTGTCAATGTCTCTAAAAATTCAACTAAATCCGCTTTTTCCTGTTCACTGAGTCCGAGCGGTTCCAGTGTCCCTTCGCGTTGACCTGCGAAATTTCCGCCCGTGCCACCGACGTTATTAAATTCAATCACGGATTCGAGTGTCGGAAATTCGCCGGTATGGAAGTACGGTGCCGTTAGTGCTACATTGCGAAGCGTTGGTGTTTTGAATTCGCCTTGATGTTGCTGTATGGGTTCCAAAAAATTTAAAATTCGTACGGCTACAGCGGTATCGTCACTATAAATACCGCCGCCGTTAAACGGATCCGCTAAGAGCAATGAGATTCCGGTATAACGTCCAGTGTCTTCCGGCAATGTACCTTGTGGTACGCCCAAGTTATGGAACTCATCATCTGTGAAAGTTGGCGTATCGTGGCAGAGGATGCAAACACCTTTACCGATGAACGTTTTTAATCCGCGTTTCGCTGCGCGGGATATCGCCCCCGTATCGCCCGCAACGAACCTGTCAAACGGTGCATTTCGGCTAATCAAGAGTCGTTCATAAGCCTCAATCGCCTTACCAATATTTGCGAAAACGGTATTAACGGCGTGCTGGTCAACTTCGGACATATTATCAAAGGTGGGGCCGTCGGGTTTGCCATCAGTGGGGAAGCGTGTTGTATTTTCAAGTTCGGGGAGTGCTCCAAATACTATTTCATAATCTGCTGCGTAGTGCCGATGAATGAGGTGCGCGTATTGGAGGCGAGTTCCCGCCTGTTCCGCCTCACCTTCAAGTGCACTTAATGCTTGGGACCAGAGCGTATCTGCACGCCCGTCCCAAAACTGCCATTGATTATAGGCAACATTGAGCAGTGTTGGTGCGTTTCTGGTTCCTCTACCCGCGCCTAATGACGTTGCTTCAACATCGGCGAACCCATGAAACGGTGAATGGCATGTTGCACAGGCAACTGTTCCATCCTTTGAAAATCGCACATCAAAGAAAAACATTTGCCCTAACTGTGCAGCTTCCGGATCATCGGCGACACGGTTTGTAGGATTCGGTGGCGGTGCCTCCGGCAGTGGTGATAACCGTTGAATCACATTCCATTCGCGTGCTGTGAATATATCATCTACTTGCTCAGGGAACGCTGCCATTTCTGGTGCCTTTTCATCACTGCACCCGTAGAGAAATAACGCGCCGCTCGATATTATGCAGAGAGTTATAAAGCGTATAATCACATTAATATTTCCAGATTGGCAATTAGATTTTGACGTGAGTTCGCGTGCTAAAGTATCAAAGCGGGTTTACTCTATTTTCGGTGCGTCCTTTGCACAGCGGAATCCGAGTATTTGTCCACTTGCCACGATGTCATCGTATTCCCGAAACGCGCACCGCATCTGTTCGGAACCGGCGAACCAACTTGCCCCCCGCCACGATTTTTTCCCCATCCCGCTCACTGGGGGGCCTTTCGGGTTTTCCGCAGGACTGACGGCGTAGTATTCGGCATCAAACCAATCAGAGACCCACTCGGCGACATTTCCGACCATATTGAGTGCGCCATACGGACTCTTGCCTTGCTCGAAACTATCTACAGGTGCTGCCATCGCGAAACCGTCAAGGTGTCCATCGAACTTCTGTTCGTCATCAAAGTTACATTTGGTCGGGTCGAATTCATTGCCCCAGGGCCAGATACGTCCGTCAGTGCCGCGTGCTGCCTTTTCCCACTCCGCTTCGGTCGGCAAACGTTTCCCGACCCATTCTGCATACGCGGCTGCATCCCCCCATGTCACACCTACAACTGGCTGATCGGGGTGATTAAATTTCGGGTTGTCCCAGAAAATCGAATTTCGGTGTCCCGTGGCTTCAACAAATTTCGTGTAATCGGCATTGGAGACTTCGTGTTTATCAATAAAATAAGCGTCTAAAAATACCTTATGCTGCGGGAGTTCATCAAGTGCATCCGTCATCGGATCGACATCGGGATCGCTGCCCATGATAAATTCACCGGCAGGGACATATACCATGCCTTCCGGGACCTGCAGCTCCACGGGTGTCGGTTGGGATGCTACTTCCACCACTGGCAATTCGTCAATGTGAATATTTTCTGCTTTTTCTTCTTCGACCCCCATCTGTTCGTCGCTACCACAACCGAGTAGAGTCCCTATCAACAGGATCAAGCAACAGATGGTGTGCTTCAATATGTTTGACATAGATGTTAATTTATTCAAATACACATTGGCATTTATGTTCGCGTCAATTCCCTTCAACCCAACCTACGTCCACATCGAGTCCCCTTAAGTTAAGGGAACTTTGCACAGCGAAACCCAACAGAACTGCTGTGATCGCTACACTGTGCTGGGTAGATATAGGCGATGGTTGTTCGTGTGTCGCCTGCACCGTTCGTCCACGAACCGCCGCGGATCGCATAGGCTGTCCCGTCTGTTGTTTCCGAGTGTGCTGGATGTTGTTCCGTTACCCATTCCCAAACATTTCCGGCCATATCGTGCAATCCGTAAGGACTTATACCCTCTGTAAAATTCCCGACGGGTGCTGGTGTCATCGCGTAGCCATCCGCACTGCCGTCCATGCTGCCACCATCGTCGAAATTGCCGCGCGCCGCATCGTAGTCATCACCCCAGGGATAGAGCCTGCCATCTGTACCGCGTGCTGCTTTCTCCCATTCGCTTGCTGTGGGTAGCCGTTTACCAGCCCATGTGGCGTAGGTTTCAGCATCCTCCCAATTGACACCGACAACGGGTTGATCTGGCGCGTTCAATCTCGGGTTCTCCCAGAACTTCGGTTGCCGATGCCCGGTCTCCGCGAGGAATTTTGCGTACTGCTTGTTTGTAACCTCATATTTATCCATGTAGAACGCTGCAACAAAAACTGTCCGTGTGTCGGCTTCCGTTCCGAACGTTAAATCAGTCTTGTTATCCGTGCCAAGTCGAACCTCTCCTGCTGGAATCAAGACCATCTCTTCAAAGTCAATTGTGCTGTCGGAAGCCTCCAGACGTGTTTGCGAACCCATGACATCTTCTGGTGTCTCATCACCACCGCATGAAATCAGGCTCATACTTAAGCAGATAGTGAAATATAAACTGACACAACGTTTTACTGCTGTCTCGATGCTAAAGTTAGTTAGGCGTGGATAGAACATAATTTTGGGTTAGTGCAAATTGCTTGTAGCCTCAATACGGAGATTGAGGCTACGAGTTCACGATAGTTCCAATGCTGAAAGACTACCGAAGTGATTTTAATCGACCCCATACAACGCTTATCTTACCGGTTGGATCCACCGCTTTTGCAGTCGCAAAACGATTTGAAATCAGTTCTGCGTATTCCGTAGCGATCTGATCATTTGGCGGTATCGCTGTCCCACAACACGAGGTGTGGAAGTTGATAAACCACCCCTTCATGTCTTTTGTTTGGTAAGCGATTGGATCTGCATTTACGCCGTCATCGGCATAACTCTCATACTTAAAATCGTTCGCCTTCAAAACAGCGAGACCTGATGCGCGATTTGAACTCCACTTTTTGAGAGAAGGTATGTACTCCTTCCCAAGATCCGTCGGGCTGACTTGCGAGACCGTACCGTTTGTGACTGTAGCACCGAACACACTCTGCTGCCCGGCACCGGCAGCCGTAACACGTGCCCCTTTATCCCAATAATAGTAGAACGCGTAATCGCCGATGAATCCGCCGATGCCGCCTCCTCGTAACCACGTATAGACTAAATCTTTTTTCCCTTCCTTCTTAAATATTGTCCCCGGGGTATTCCCTTGCGTGATGATATAGATACCCTGCGGGTTCGCCTCCATATACTCCGCTAACTCGTCGCTATCCACTATTTCAGCAGTTAACTTTCTATCCTCAAGTTCTTCTACGATCATTTCTGCTAACTGGCTCGGGTTCGGGACAGCCAAGCCTCCACCATTTTCAACTGCTGCGTCATAAAAGACAGCGACATCCTGTCCAAATGTGTAGCCCGTGCAAATTAGCACGAGAACCGATGCGAAACAAAATACTCTTTTCATTTCTTGTCCTCCTCGTCTGCAATTTCAAATCGGTTGCAATGTTATCTAACCTTCATCGTTTGATTCAGGATAACACGGTTAAACGGAAATGTCAAGGAAAATGTTATGGCGTTATGGCTGACCGCTGATGGAAACCCATTCGTCTGAACTGGGATTTATCGAATTGAAGGATTTTCAGGGTTGGAGACGTTTTTTGAGTGGAATCGTTCTGGCGAAAAATTGACTTTTCTTGCCAAAATTGTTTGCTTTAGCACTATTTGTTTCTGATTATGAGAAAAACCAAAAAGAATTGACT
>VXZK01000016.1 GCA_009845545.1 Candidatus Poribacteria bacterium | reverse complement strand
AGGTTTTAATAGATTCTAACAGGTTCTTGAGATTTTGTTAAGTCCTAAACAACGGCAAACCGGTGATATTCAAGGAACCGTTGAAGTTCTGAATGTATACAACCGGAAAAACAAGATAAAATTCATTTTTGAAGAAGCAACGCTTGAGGTCCAAGGCGAGGCGGTTGAGATTGAACGTGATGTCTTCGATGCACCCCAATTTCCTCGGATCCCCTACTTCGGATTGACGGTTGAATTTTGAAGCCAAGCGTTTGCTATTTAAACACTCGTTTGGTATAATACTGCTGTGGCAGGGAGTGGACACCCTGCAGAGGCATCCAAAAGGAGAAATATCTATGAAAATCTGGATTATCTTTGGTATCTGCGTTCTGATGCTTGCTGGCTGCACAACTGTTGAGTCCCAAAAGATGCGGGCAGAACGGGATCAGTTGCTCAAGAATTACGAAGACCTCCGCGAAGAAAACAGTGAACTGAACGTAAAAAACAGCATCACCGATACAGTCCTTGGGAAGTGGAAGTTTTTAAGCCTTGAAATGGCGGAGAGCGGTGTTACCCAAGAGGTTGCGGAAGCCAAAGCTGCGCTTTACGCCCTTGAATTGAGAAATCTTACACTTGAATTCTTTGAGGAAAAAGGTATCTACCATTACCGAGGTAAAAAAGGCGGGATGGAGGTCTTCGGTCAATGGACTGTGATTACGATTCGGTACGGCGATGAACCGTTCCCGTTCATCCGATTCATCAGGCGCACCGGTCCAGAGCTGGAAAAATTGCTGTTCGCAGCGACTGAGGATGGAAGGGCACTCGGATTGTCGAGCGCGCCAGGTTTTGACACAGCGAGGGATATGAGTATCTCGGTTACGCCTGACAGGCTCTATCTCACAATGCACGGTAAGATGCAATCAGGGCCGGCTGGTTGGGTACAGAGTGGTGGCGTGCGTTGTTATTTTGGGAGGGTTGAAGAATGAAAATATTGGGTGCCTTTGGTTTGATTATACTGGTTTTCGTAGGCTGTACTTCGACGGAATACCAGCAGATGCAGAACGAACGAGAGCGCCTTCGCGCGGCGTACGAGGAAGCACGGATAAAGAACGACAGGCAGATCGGCAAAGTTCCGCTTGAGCGTGATATATTGGGGACCTGGCAGTTCCTTGGTATAGAGGTTTTAGAAAGCGATCTGAGTAATGAGATTGTGCGCGCTGCTACTGCGCTTGATGAAGCGAGTCGTAAAAACTTGACGATCCGATTTTTTGAACAGAACGGCATGCGTTTTTACGCGGGTAACAACGGTAGTCTTCGGGTTACCGGTAAATTCTCGATCTACGTTGAGCGGATCGCTGAGATTCTATACCCAGAGCTTGGCATGGATCAGAGTTCAGGCATTACCCCTGGGGAGTTTTTATTCAGTGAGCGTTCCGCAGGAGTATTCGGTGGGCCGCCCGGATCATCCAATGTTTTAATTTCTGTCCAGGGGAATCAACTTCACCTGACATTAGGAGCGGGTTCGGGTCTAACTCTTGATGGATGGGCACAGAGCGATGGCATTAGATATTCCTTTGAACGGGTTAAATAAAAAATCAGAAAGTAGAGGAGGAAAATCGCGATGAAAACGTTAATCATGTTCAGTATTTTAATGATGGTTTTTACGAGTTGTGCGATCTTTACGCCGCAAGAGACGCAGGAAGAGCGCCGGCGTTTGCTCGCGATGCGTGACGCTGCACGCGAGCGACACAATCCAGAAAGGGTTAAAGAGGCTGTAAAGGAGCTTCTCGTCGGCAAGTGGCAGTATGTGGAGTTGGAGGTTGAAGAAGGCAACGTTTATGCACAGAGAGCAAAACCGGGACCGCAACAGGTGATGGATTCGCTGAATACTGCTATAGAGGGACTTGCTAAAGGTGTTGCCGGTGAACAAAAAGCGGCACCTAATGCAGCTGAGCAGGCAACACCGCCAAATTCAAACGCCGCCACACCAGGAAAAGGCAAACAGGAATCGGAGGGAAACCAACAGAACCCACAAGGAGCGGCGACGCGCCTGCCATCTATTGAAGTTAGAGATGAAAAGTCAAATCAACGGATATTGGGTGCGAAAGCGGCACTCGTGGCATCTACGCGCAAAAATCTTATACTTGAATTTTCTGAGGACCGTAGTTCTTACTATTACAGCGGTAGCAATCGCGGCACGAGTGTCACCGGGCAGTGTTATGTTACCACGAAGCGATACGGAGACGATCCGCTCACATTTATCCGTTTTAATCAGCGGACGGGACCAGAATTGCTCGAATTCCTGTTCGGTTCCGAGGCCATAAGACAGATAACCGCGAAGCAAAAACAGAAGGCAGCTGAGATGACACAAAATTTCAATCGAAAAGGTGCTTTAAGGGCGACCTCGCGCTCAATATCTTCGATGCCAGGCATTACGGTGACGGATGATACACTCTCTTTAGTCCTTTATGGAGATATGGAATTAACCCCAACGGGTTGGATGCGAACTGGAGGGTTGAGATGCACTTTCAAACGGATCGAATAAAGGCGAAAACTTTGATATCGTTTAGCATTTTGATGCTGGCATTCACGGGTTGCACCTCTGTAGAGTACCAGCAGATGCAGAACGAACGCGACACGCGTCGTGAAGTGTATGAAGATGCCCGACGAAAAGAAGTGTTCAAACGTAGCCGAGACGTTTTATCGGATGACATGCTCGGTAGATGGGAATTTCTTGAACTCGTTGTTGAAGAAAGCGGCGGAAGCGAAGACATTTTGAAAGCGAAAGCTGCACTTGCAGCGACCAAACTCAAAGGATTCAGACTGCGATTTTGGAGAAGTAGTGGCAGTTATTATTACCGCGTTGAAAATCTGATTGCGAAGCCTTATGGGACATACACAACGGGCACGGTCTATAAAGGTGAAGAACCACTCTATAAAAGTGGCGAACCACGGAGTGGGAGACTTCGCTTCTATCCTATTTCCGGATCACATATATCGGATCTGATATTCGGTTTCACAAAAGGCGTACATAAGCAGGTGTTCTTCGGTGACGGAGAAGTTCGTACTACACAGATAGCGACAAAGAGCATGGAGGTCTCTATGGAAGCGCCACAGCTGGATTTGGTGTTAGATCTCGGCATGGTATTAAGCCCCGACGGTTGGCTCCGCCGTGGGAATATCCGCTGTTCGTTTCAACGGATTGAATAGTTTGTGTATAGGTGTGTGGGGCCTAATGGGAGGAACCTTTGATGAAAAGTATTCGTATCTCTACTTTCTGTTGTGTGACTTCAATAGTAATGCTCGCCATGGGTCAGGCGTTGGCAGCAGCACCGGCGACTGCGAAAATCGCGTTTGCATCGAGCCTGAATGTGAAAGCGAAAGGGGACAGTGATATCTACATCATGAACCCTGATGGGACTGGGCGCGTCAATTTGACCCGTCATAATGCGAAAGATTCAGAACCGACTTGGTCGCCTTCAGGGTCGAATTTAGCACCATTAACAGAAAATTCTTTCGGATACTGTGCCTCGATTTCAGCGATAGTGTTGGGGTCTATCTCTGTAAACACCAGATCATTTGGAGAGAGAAGTTGCCAGTCCGCAGCGACCTCTACACCCAAGATATCGAGCTGTGAACTTAACCATGCGTGTGGGGTCAAATCCGCTGTTTTGGGTGTTTCTATATCGGGATTGAGTGCGCAGTGAAGTCTCCAAGCGTCAATCGTGCGGGTGAGTTGCTCACCGACTTCCGAGAGTAGGGAACCAGAGAGGATGAGTGATGCCAACGCGTCTCTCAGCAGCGTGCCACTCAATGGTTGGCGGCTGCGTCCGATCTCGCGTCCTGCATATTCAGTTACCACCTCTGCGACAATGTCCTCGCCTTCCAGCCTCGGTGCAGTGAGTTGAGAGGTACCGATCCCCGCGTTGACTAAATCGTCAAAAGTGCATGGCATGGCAGTCCGTCCCATCAGTTGCACGCGCGCGCCTTTTGCGATGCCGACGCTCTCCAGAATCAGGGCAGCGGTCCGCTCTTCAGGAAGCATCGAGTCGGAGTCGAGTAAGACCTCTTCGTGTCCATTTCCCCAACCCTTTCCTCTCCGTCTCCGCACGTAAGCGCAAGTGTTCCATTCGCGTAGAAGATAAGCGATCAGTGCTGCGCGGTCGGGTTGTGCGGGTGCTTTATCATTTATCACAGGTGGTAACTCGAAAAAATCTCTGAGCTGCGTCGCGATTCTACGGCATTCTGCAAGGGCAGTTTTGTGAAGATGATGCCGTTTTTCATCTCCGCATCGCAGCGTTCGGATTGCTGTCGTAGCATCACAACCGTCGCGAAAAAGTTCTTTTTGCCGGGTTTCGCGAACCGTGTCCTGCTGTCCAGGTGGCACGCGGTCGATGCGCTGCCATAACGGGGCAGGCCGCTCCAACGTCGCAATCAGATCAATCAGATCGCGTTGTAGAGAAGGTGGTGCTTTTACCAAGAGTCGGGCGTGAAGTGGACTGATGGGTAAAGCACAGATTTTTGCGCCTTCTGACGAAAGGGTGCCATCATCGGAGAGAACGCCCCAACTTTTCAAAGCAGTTTGCGCCCGTTCCACGGCGAAATCGGGAGGTGCATCGAGAAATGTCAAATCTTGGGGACGGTAACCCGTTGCAGCGACAGTGAGTACAAATTGTGTCAAATCCTCCCGCCGAATCTCTGGGGAGGTTTCCTGTTCAAGTTGACCGTGTTCCTCCCAGAGTCTGTAGCAGATACCCGGTCCGAGGCGGCCTGCGCGTCCGCGGCGTTGTTCGGCTGAGGCTTGCGAAATCGGGCGTAGCGCAAGGACAATGCGTCGGTTTTGATGGATACGTTGGCGGACTAAACCGGTATCCACCACGGCGGTGATACCAGGGAGCGTGATTGATGTTTCTGCGACGTTGGTTGCAAGAATGACGCGGCGACGTTGAGATTGTGTGTTGTCAAATGCTCTGTCTTGTGCCTCGGGCGGTAGATCCCCGTGTAGAGGGATAACCTCAAGATGTCGTTTCTTGCGCAGTGCGTCATGGCATGCGTTAATCTCACCCTTTCCGGGTAGAAATACCAAGATATTCCCCACGGTCTCTTTGGCGGCGCGATGAATCCCTTTTTCGACGCGTTCTACTAAGTTCTGAGATGTAGGGACCACTGCCCCGCCAAGGAGTCGGTTCGGTTAGGAAACCGAACCTACCGGGCCCGCGGATGAAAATTCGATCGAAAAATGGACGATTGAATGACCCTGATCCAGTTGTCAAAGGTTCTTGACATTTCCAGAAGTTTCTGATATTATAACCATCATATCTAAAACTCATATTTTGAAGGTAAATCATGTTGTACTCAAAATTCGTAAAACAGATACATACAAAGAGACAAAAGACACACTGCCTATTTGCCTTAATAGCGTTTACGGGGTTGTTTTTCTACCAACACTTGGCACATAGTCAGCAATATGTCATCGTTGACAGCGAAAACGGCGATAGACTCACTGGTCTTTGGCGCAGTGGCACTGATACTCACTTTGAAATTGAATACCAAGGACAAATTTTAAGACTCCCATTGACGGGACATACCCTTAGTTTTACATCGGACCTAGCGAATGTACAGGATCCAACCGCTGCGAAGTATTATGACAATGGGCTTACACTGTTGGAGTTAGGTCTCCCTGAATTAGCACAACGGCGGTTTGAATCTGCTATTGAAGAGTTTCCGAGGTATCCGGCTGCGCATTATCAACTCGGTTTACTTCACGAAACAAATGGCGACAATGCAAAAGCGTTGGAACGTTTCCGTTCTGTGGCGATCCTTGATGCGGCGAATTTTGATTTGATCCCACATCTTCAGGAACTGGGAAACGTTGCCCTTGCCAACGAGGCGTATGCGGAAGCTGTGGATAGTTACCAACTGATTTTAAGATATTATCCCGAACACGCATCGATACCAGAATTGCGTTACATCACTGGATTTCTGCTTGTTGAAGAATTAGAGGATTATGATACAGGACTGCCCCTCCTTGAATCGGCGATCCAACAGAACCCCGACACGTCGTTCCATGAAAAGGCATTTTTTCTAATTGGAAAACTGCAAGCGAAAGACAATCGGTTGGAAGATGCCCTCCATACTTTACAAGGGTTTGTTATGCGTTATCCGGTGAGCGAGTGGGTTTATGAAGCGCGTCTCATCCGTGCTGAGGTCAACTTGAAATTGGGGAGAACGACGGAAGCTGCGAATGAAGCATCTCGAGTCCACGGTATGAGCGCAGATGAGGCGATAAAGGAACGCGCAAAACAGATTATGGATCAAACCCGATGGAAGGTCTACACGGTGGCAGAGGGTCTCCCCGACAACCGTATCCAAGCCATCGCTTCCGATGATACGCGGTTATGGGTGGGTACCCCGAACGGTGTAATGTTATTTGAGACTACTTTCAATAACTGGATACCGATTACAGAAGGGCCGGAGCTGATGATTAACAGCGCAACGGCAAAGGTTCCAGATGTGCAAGCGATTGCGGTGAACTCCAAAGAAGTGTGGGTCGGCACGCGTTCTCAAGGCGCGATCCATTACAACCAGTTGACGCACGAAATCCAGATGTATCCTCCAAGTGCCCCGATTCCTTTCCCTGCTTGGGTCAAGGACATCAAGATGGATGACAGTGAGATATGGTTTGCTACCGATGAAGGCGTTGTTCGTAAACGAGGGGATTCGTTGTTTGTTTACAACAGACAACAAAGTTTCATTCCCGCAGATGATATTGAGACCTTGTTGTTGATGCCGGCAACCGTTTGGGGTGCCTCGGCAAAAGGAGACATCGTAGTGACATTTGACCGTAAAACCGAGGAGTGGGGGTCCCATCGTTTTACTGAAATCCAAGAAAACACGACGATTGTTGACTTTGATACTGCGGAAGATCAGATACTTTTTACATGGTATAATGTCGCTGAAAAGACTAACGGTTATTTTCGAGCAGATTTGGATGGACTCAACGGAAAATCAACGACGCTCCACACGGGTATAGAGGATGAGAAGCACTTAAAAAACATTTACATCAGAGGGATTTTGGACAAGACCCCCGTCGTTGAGGAAGTGAATGAGACATTACCTGTAGAAACGCCGGATCTGCCGTCATCCGAATTTTCTCCCGAAACACAGGCGTTAGGGTTAGAAGAGGAAGTCCCACCGCCGCCACCGCCTACGCCTTTAGTGCTGTGGATAGCAACGAACGAATCTTTTTATACGCATCACACCCGTTCTTCTGATGACTGGGAGTATACAACGACCCCGCAAATAGTGTCCGGTGAGTTAACAATCCATGCTCTCATCGTTGTAAACAATAGGGCATGGATAGCGACTAACAACGGTTTAGCAACAGTGAGCGTCCAATGAGTCCTGTTCTCGGGCCTGCACGGACTTAAAAATCATGCAACCGACATCCACAAAACTTATTACACGCTGGGCGGCTGCCGAACCTATGCGGGTCGAAGATGAATTAGTTGTTGAAGAACCGCTTGAGATCCGGGTGGGACAACAGAGTTTAATCGTTGTGATGCGGACCCCGGGACACGATTTTGAACTCGCGGCGGGTTTTCTTTATACGGAGAGCCTCATAACTTCCGGCGATGCCATCGAAATCATTGCATATTGCGATGAAGATGTTACGGAGACACAAGATAGCAGTTTATCGTCCTTACAGAACATTGTCAATGTTCAGCTCAGGGCAGCACTGGATCTTGATACGCAATCGGGCTGGCAGCGCAACTTTCACGCGAATGCCAGCTGCGGACTCTGTGGGAAGATGACGATTGAATCTGTTAGACAGCAAGTATCTCCGCTGGATTCCGGGTTTTGTATAAATCAAGGGGTGCTCTATCAGCTCAATGACCGATTAAGGAAAGCACAATCGGTTTTTGAAAAGACGGGTGGGCTTCACGCCGCTGGATTATTTAGCGAAACAGGTGAGCTGCTGATTGTTAGAGAGGACATCGGCAGACACAACGCTGTTGATAAGGTGATCGGTCAGGCGTTATTGTCTGACCTTGTGCCACTTGAGCGACACATTTTGATGGTCAGCGGTCGCGCCAGTTTTGAGATTGTGCAGAAGGCACTTTTCGCGCGCATTCCAGTTGTCGTTGCTGTTTCCGCCGCATCTACACTCGCTGTTGACCTTGCCCAAGAAGGTAATCTCACGTTGGTTGGTTTCATGCGGGGACAGAGTATGGCCGTTTATAGTTGCCCGACGCGCATTCGCCGCGAGTCCTGAGACAACAAGAGAAGATGCACATTTTACTATCTTTTTCAAGTGGTGTGTCTCTATAATAACAAGTAAAACTTAATAAGGATAGGACTTATGCAAACGCCATTTCGGATGAAAGCGGACGCTTCGGATTCTGTGAGCGAAACCGTGAAAAGAGGGTCGCCGAAGCACGGGGATCTCGGCAAACAGATGCTTGCTGTGTAAGTTCTGAAGGAGTAAAATTCTCATGTTAACCATTTTAAACGGCATCCAAGGGCTCGTTAATTTACTGTTTTTTGTGGCGATTGTTGGGACTTTAGTGGTTTCGTGGCTATATGCCAATAGGTTGAAAAAGCAGTACGGTTCGGACTTCCCGTGGAACAAAACAGCGATGATTGTTGGGATTGAAGTCCTGCTTTGGATCGGATTTACCATTTTCTGGGGATTCGTTAAAGCGTTTTGGTTGCCAATTGTCGTCATTGCTATTATTGCGATTGTGCTCATCTCGCGAAAAAAGCGGAAATATGTTTGAATATAATTAAATAGGGGTACCCTTAGAAAATGTACCCCAAAAAATCAACCTGAGGAGAGATATATGAGTCGGACAGGGAGAGCCGTGGTGGCGTACGGTCAGGGTTTTGAGATTCGTGAGTACCCGGTCCCCGAACCTGCGCCTAATACGATACTGCTCCGTCAAGAGTTAGCAGGGATCTGTGGGACGGACCTGCATAACTGGCAGAACGGCTTCCAACAAGAAGTTTTGTTGGGTCATGAAAACGTCGGTATTATTGAGGCACTTGGTGAAGGTGTGGAGACCGATTATGTAGGTAAACCAGTGAAAGAAGGCGATCGGGTTATTTTTGCGCCGGGAACGAACTATGGTGCTTATGGGTTCCAGTGGAATCCTGACGAAGCACCCCACTTTCGCGGTGGGTTTGCGGATTATATGTATCTCAACTATCCGAATACCTGTTTTATGAAGACCGAAACTTCTCCTGAGGTTGCAGTACTCACAGAACCTTTTACTGTTGGTGTTCACGCTGCGATGCGCGGTGAAATAAAGCTCGGTGATACCGTTGTTGTGCAGGGTTCCGGTGCTATTGGGCTTGTAACGCTTGCGTGTGCGAAATTGAGCGGTGCTGCGAAAGCGATCATGGTCGGTGGCCCCGCGGGACGGCTGGCACTCGCGAAACGGCTCGGTGCGGACGTAACCATAGATATTGAAGAGGTCACCTCTGTTGAAGCGCGGACGGAACTTGTGAAAGCGGAAACGCCGCGCCAAGAAGGGGCGGACGTTGTTTTTGAATGTGCCGGTTTTCTCCCCGCTACGCCAGAAGGGTTGGGGTACACCCGCCGCAGCGGTACTTTTGTTGAGGTCGGTCACTTTGTGGATATGGGGTCAATTGACTTCAACATTAACCAGTTACTGATGCGCAAGAACCTTCGGGTCGAGGCAATTTGGGGGAGCAGTTACGAACACTTCGTTCGCGGCTTACCGCTTCTGGAACAGAGTGGGTTGCCCTTTGCCGATATGATTAGTCACCAGCTGCCACTTTCACAGGTTGAAGACGGTTTTAAAGCACTTGATGGTGGCTACCGTATTAACGGCGAAACAGCCATTAAAATTGCGGTTCGCGCTGAAGAATAGACGAATACTGAAAAATGGCGCGCTTTTTAAGCGTGCACACACTGCGTGCTGATACGGCGCGCCTATAGGAGGCCTATTGATGGCAAAAACATATCGCATTGGCTTCGCGTCCCTTGTACATGATCATGTGTGGGGCGAGCTTCGCCATTGGAAATCACATCCAAACGTTGAAATTGTTGCGGCGGGTGATGTCAATGCGGAATTACGCACACAATTTAGTAACGAAACGGGTGTTGAAAATGTCTATGATTCTTGGCAAGAGATGATAGAAAAAGAAGAATTAGACATTATCCAAGCATCGGCAGAGAACAGTGTGGGTGCCGACATTGTTGAAGCTGCGGCTGCGAAGCGTGTTCACGTTGTTTCAGAAAAGCCGATGGCTGCGCGCTTGTCGCAAGCAGATCGGATGCTTACCGCAGCGGCGGATACTGGGATCTTGCTTATGGTGAATTGGCCCACGGCGTGGAGTCCCGCGCTCAATACAGCGATGAATCTCATCAAAGACGGTGCGATCGGTGACGTTTTCTACTTTAAGTGGCGTTCTGCACACAACGGACCGAAAGAAATCGGCTGCTCTCGTTATTTCTACGAATGGCTCTACGATGAGGAGAAAAATGGTGCGGGGGCGTTGATGGATTATTGCTGTTATTGTGCGGATATGTGTGCCTACCTCCTCGGTACCCCGCAGCAGGTGACGGCGTTCCGCGGCACTTTCGTGAAAGACTATCCGATTCCTGATGATAATGCTGTCATCGTCATGAAATACGGGAACGCTTTCGGAGTTACAGAAGCGTCTTGGACACAAAAGGTCGGTTATGTTACACCGAATCCAGTAGTTTATGGCACTGAGGGTGCGTTGATGGTCAGTGGTAACGAAGTGCATTTGCATCCCGCAGGCAGTGATGCCGAGGTGGTAACGCCTGAGCAACTTCCAGAAGGTCGGCGCAACGCTGCGGAATATTTTATCCACTGCTTAGAGTCAGGCGAACCGATTGAAGGCTTGTGCAGTCCCAAAGTGAGTCGGGATGCGCAAGAGATCCTTGAAGCGGGATTGGTATCAGCAGATAGTGGGCAGGTCGTTAACTTGCCGATATCATAAAAATTTTGGAGAAACAAGACGCAATGAGCGATAGAATTCCGATTGCATTACAGTTGTATTCCGTCAGAGACGATTGTGCTGGGGACCTATCTTTAACGCTCCAAGCAGTTGCCCAGATGGGTTATGAAGGTGTTGAGTTTGCGGGTTACTATGACCGGACTGCTGAAGAATTACGAGGGATGTGTGATGACCTGGGATTGAAAGTTGCTGGGACGCATACAGGGTTGAACACACTCCTCGGCGACGCGCTCGCCAAGACAGTTGAATTCAACAAGGGGCTCGGCAACCCGTATCTGATTGTGCCGGGACTACCGGGAGAGTACCAGGGTTCACAACAGGCGTGGCTGGACACAGCAAAGCTCTTCGACGATATTGCTGGAAAAATCGCTGATCAGGGGATGTTTACTGGGTACCACAACCACACCGGTGAATTTAAACCGCTGGATGGTGAGATCCCGTGGGATATATTCGGGAGTAACACCCGCGACGATGTTGTCATGCAAATTGACATCGGTCATACTCTACGAGCAGGTTCTGACCCTGTGTCCTTTATTGAACGCTACCCGGGCAGATCGAAACTGGTGCATATTAAAGAGTATTCCGCCACGAATGACGAAGCACTCATCGGTGAAGGTGAAATCCCTTGGGATGCTGTATTCAATGCTTGTGAAACTGTTGGCGGTACCGAATGGTACATTGTTGAGCAGGAGAGTTATCCGTACCCGCCGATCGAATGTGCTGAACGTTGTATTGATGCTCTACGGAAGATGGGGAAAATTTAGGTTTGCTTGCATCCGATGGTCGCGCCGACACTGTTGAAACAGAGCTTCTGCTCTGGTGGGAAGACTTCTACGTCCCCGTTTTCGAGTATGTGCTCCCGAAAATGGGGACTTTGGAAGGGAAAAAGGTACTGGAATTAGGTACTGGCACAGGCGGTACGGCGACGCTATTAGCGAAACGGGGTGCGTCTGTCGTTGGGATTGATCTACTGCCTTTTCGACTCACTGAGGCACAGGCGCGAGCGGCGGCGCACAACGTCGTTGCGTCGATTGATTTTGCGCTGATGGATGCGATGCACCTCGCTTTTCCAGATAATACCTTCGATTTCATAATCTCCAAATCTGTGTTGGTGTTTACAGAGCATGCGCAGACGGCTCAAGAGTGTTACCGCGTCCTCAAGCCGGGGGGTAAGGCGATTTTCATTGAGAATATGCGCTATCACCCTGCGGTATGGTTCTATCGCAAAGTGTTTCTTAAGTATTCCAGTA
Organism: Candidatus Poribacteria bacterium; assembly: GCA_009845545.1. GTDB lineage: Bacteria > Poribacteria > WGA-4E > WGA-4E > WGA-3G > WGA-3G. The sequence continues at coordinate 14,461 of VXZK01000016.1, read as the reverse complement.
AGCTGCGCTATTTCTCAGTCAGCGATATTGAGACAGTCGGTGCTGAATTTGAGAGATTGGAGCATCGTGAGTTTCATCTCTCTGCGGTGAGTGCGTTGTTCTGGCAGAAGTGCCTCCCTATTCCAGCCCTTTATGGAGCGTCCCTTCGTCTCCTCAAAGCGATTGATACATTTCTCCTTAAATGCCTCCCCTTCCTCAAACGGCTATGTTGGATCACAGCGATAATCTGCCACAAAGATTAGTGCCTTGTCTGTCTCGATTATCCGTATTTTAACCAATTGTCAAAAAGTGGTTTGAGCCGAGGCGAAAGACTGTCCAGAAAATTAGGTTCGTTGAGCCATGCTTGACTCTCTACACCTTTATCGTTTAGCGGTGTTCCTTCTGGTGGTGTTAAAAGAACGGCGTAGTGTAAGGTCTGTCGCTTCGCGCTTGTAAGGTTGTAGCCTTTGTGAATTATCCTCGAATTGTAAAAGACAATATCGCCTGCTTTTAACTTGACAGCGAGTTGGTTAGGCATTTCTGCCATTGGTGTCTCTTGTAGGACCTTGCGTTCGGCATCTGTTAGTTCTCGTCGATGGCTGCCGGGAACGATGTAGAGGGTTTCATCATCTATGTAGCGTAGGTGATCTGCGTGTAAACCTTCAGCACGACACTTGTGGAGTACACGATCAATAGCGCTCCGATAAGTTTGAATGTCTGTTTGGGAAAGCGCGCCTTTACGAATGATATATCCGTTTTCAACAAAGTCATTGATTTCTGAGGTGGTTAGCATTTTAGGTTTTCCTCATGATAGGGTGACAGTCCTAAGTCGAATGGTCTGGGCAGTAGAGGTCATTAAACTCAATTTCATTTCCATCTGGATCAAAGATGAAGAAAGCCCGACATTTACCGCCCATTGCGTGTTTCCTCCGATATTGTGTTATTGTTGTGCCTCTGCATGATATACTAACTCGCTGCCGACAATTGTTGCAATCAGATTGATTTCACATTCCACTGCGTCCCATTTAAAAATAATCAGGTTCGCTTTCGTTTCTACGTGTGCTTTTGCGTTGAGCAGATGCATGGGTTGTAATGTGGCGAGTGACACTGCTGCTTTAAGTGAGATGCCTGCAAATCGGACGCTGTTCTCGATGCCGCGTGCTAACTCAATGGCAGAACCGGCGAGATATTCAGTGCCAACTAAACGGACACACCGTTCTGGGGTCAATTCTACAGATTTTCCCGCAAACTGATAGGTCCCGGGTTCCATGCCTGCCAGAGCGACCGCGTCGCTGACGAGGACACATCGATCAAGCGTCTTTGCCCGCAGCATTGACTTGGCGACAGAAGGTGGCAGATGATGTCCATCGACGATGAGACTCGCCCAGAGGTCATCGGCACCGAGTTGTTCCCAGATATAGTTAGGGTGCCGCTGGATGCGTGCATGTGCCCCGTTGCCGAGATGTGTTGAGAGTTTCGCGCCAGCGTCAATTGCGGCTTGAATATCATCTGTTGAAGCATTTGTATGCCCTAATGCGACGACAATTCGATTCGCGACCAGTTTTTTAATAAACGGGATAGCGTTCTTTTTCTCTGGTGCGAGGGTTACGATAGAGATTTGACCTTCGGCGATGTCCTGCCACCGTTGAAATTCGTCCCAATCCGGTTCTCTGACATGTTCCAATGGGTGTGCGCCACGCGGACCATCTTCAGCAGAGATGTAGGGTCCCTCAAGGTGAATCCCAAGTACGGAGTGGGCGACCAATGTATCTGCTTTGCATGCTGCTACGATAGCACGCAGCGAATTGCGAATCGCGTCGAAGGAAGCGGTCACGACCGTTGGGCACAAAAAACCGGTGCCGACTCGCCAGAGGGCACGTACCATCGCACAGACATCCTCTGGTGTAACGGTAGCAACATTGAGATCGAATCCTGCGAAGCCGTTCACCTGAATGTCTATGGGTGCTGGTGCGATCTGTATGGTGCTATCGGCGGCGGGTACTTCACGCATTGACTGAACTCGGTCATTGACGATGGTAATTTCAACAGATGTATTATTGAAAAGTGTTTGTCCAATGAATTTCATTTTTTTATAACGGTCGGTTTCCATCAGCAGTCGGCGTTCAACAGGGAACGGAAGATTAAAGATTTTTGGATCGAAGGATGGAAAGATGGGTGCCAACCTTGCAACCTTCTAACCAAACACTGGAGATTTCCGATGTTTTCTTTATCATACCCGAAAACTGATTTATTGCCAAGACGAAATGGCAATCAGAAAAAAAGTTGCATTTTTGCTGGAATTCGGTTAAAGTATTTTAAAGGACATCTGAACCAGTTTACAAGATCATAGTCATACAAGCATCTTCTGGAGAAACCAATGATTGGATGTGGAGGGCACCATGGAATATTTAGCATACGGAAAAACGGGTTTAGAAATCTCACGGCTCTGTTTCGGTGCAGGACGGATCAAGGACACTTGCGATACCGTCGAAGCGGGTAGCAGACTGATTTTGAAGGCACTTGACGAAGGCGTTACCTTCTGGGATACCGCTGAAGGGTACGGGACACAACCACATCTCGGAGAGGCGGTTCGCCAGATTCGTAGAGAAGATGTTGTCATTCAGACGAAAACTGCCGTGAAAGATTACGGTAGTGCCTCTAATAGTATTGAGAAGGCACTGCGCGAGCTGCAGACCGGATATGTGGATGTCATGTTACTGCACGCAATAGCTTCGCCGGAGGACTTGGCCGCGCGGGAGCGTGAGGGTGTGCTTGATGCATTCCGAGAGGCGAAAGCTGCTGGGAAAGTTCGAGTCATTGGCTGCTCAACGCATACCTATACCGGTCCTGTGATGGATGCGGTGATAGACCATCCTGAAATTGAGGTTATCCTGACGACAGCGAACAAGCAAGGTAGAATGTTAGAGGGTGGTTCGATTGACCGGCATCTGGAATACATCCAACGTGCGTATGATGTGGGGAAAGGCGTTAGTATCATGAAGGTTGTCGTAGCCGGTGGTATTCCAGAGGCAGATATGCCGGAATGGATCGAGTGGGGTTTCAACCTCGAGACGGCACATGCGATCAATCTCGGTATGACGGATTACCCGCATATTACGTTAGATGTTGGGCTCGCACGTGCGAGTGCAAGGCGACGTTTGATACAACGCAAAGCGGCATAACCTATCTCTTGTGGGAAGGGTTTGTAACTCTGACGTTTTCAGCATCTATCTTTTGTGGGAGGGGTTTGTAACCTCGATGTTTTCATAGGATATGAAACAACTACGCGGCAAGCCGCTCAAAGATTTTCTGAAGCAGGCGGAACTGCCAGAGAAGGAACTAATTTTTATCCTACAAGACGTGCAGGATCCCGTCAATGTCGGTTCTGCATTTCGAATAGCCGATGCGTGCCGCGTGAAAGAACTGATCCTGACCGGTATCAGTGCGCAACCGCCTCACCCGCTTGTCCGCAAAGTTGCGCGAGGAAAGCATCGACGGGTAAAATGGCGGTATGTGGAGCAGGCGGCAGACGCTATCGTATCACTCAAAGCGGATGGTTACACGAGTTGTGCACTGGAGGTTACTGCCCAGTCAATCCGCTACGATGAAGCAGACTATCCAGATAAGATCTGCCTTATCGTGGGGCATGAGGACCACGGCGTGACAAAACGGACGCTTGCTGCCTGCGATATGGTAATCTTCCTCCCGATGTATGGGGCGGGTGCCTCGCTGAACGTTCATGTCTCGTTGGGTATTGCTGCCTATCATATCTTACACCACATTTAATAGTTATCGGTTTTCAGTTTTCAGTTAAGAGGTCTTGATGTAATAATTCACCACTCCTTGGAGTACGCCAAGTTGGGGTGGGGTGTTAGCAAGTGGCTCTTAACCGATAACTGTTCTCGCTGCGAAGCATGACAACCATAAAGAGATGCATATTTAATCAGAGAACGACGATTGGCTTATTGCGTCAATCATAGCGAGGTCCATAGTTAAAAAAATGTCGAAAACGATGCGCGCGATTATGTGTCGTGAACCGTGGGATTACCGCCTTGAAGAGGTCCCGATGCCAGAAGCGGGTCCGGGTGAAGTCGTTATTCAGGTAGAGGCGTGCGGTGTGTGCGCGAGCGACATCAAGTGTTACACAGGCGCGCCGCTTTTCTGGGGCGACGAACACCGCAAGCCGTACGTGGAGGCACCCGTCATCGCTGGTCATGAATTCATAGGTGAAGTCGTAGCACTCGGTCGGGGAGCAGGCGAGAAATACAAACTTGAAATTGGTGACCGCGCCATCGCGGAGCAGATCGTTCCGTGTTGGGAATGCCGATACTGCCGAACAGGAAAATATTGGCTCTGCCAAGTCCACAATATCTATGGGTTCCAACCGGTTGTCAATGGTGGTATGGCGGACTATATGAAATTTCCGGCACGTTCGCTTGTCTACAAGGTTCCCTCCGATATTCCAATAGCGAATGCAGCGGTGATTGAACCTCTCGCCTGTTCTATCCACGCCGTGCAGCGGGGTAACATTGAGTTTGGTGATGTTGTCGTGATTGCCGGTGCCGGGACACTCGGATTGGGGATGATCGGCGCGGCGAAGTTGAAAAATCCGGGTGTGCTGATTGCTATTGACTTGATGCCTAACCGGTTGGAGGTTGCGAAGAAGTTGGGGGCGGATATTGGGATTAACCCATCGGAAACGGATGCCGTCCAAGAAGTATTGGATTTGACGGAAGGCTATGGATGTGATGTCTATATTGAAGCGACGGGGCACCCGAAGGCGGTTGAACAGGGACTTCACATGATTCGGAAGGCAGGCACCTTTGTTGAATTCAGTGTGATGCGGGAGCCGGTGACTGTAGATTGGACAATCATCGGAGACACAAAAGAACTGAATATCCACGGTTCACACTTGGGTCCGTATGCGTATCCATTGGCGATTGATTATATCCACCGCGGTTTAATTGAGGTGGAGCATATCGTAACCCATCAACTGCCGTTGGAGGACTATCTCACTGGATTTGAGATGGTTCAGAAAGGTTCGGATTCGATTAAAGTGCAGTTGGTGCCTTAACTTTGCTCAACAGGTGCTGTCCTTGCCGCTTTGAAGACGGTATTGATTGCTCCAAAGAGGGTTGGTATATTATCAATGCTAAAACTGGTTTTATGTCGAGTAAAGGCATCGCCGGTAAGTTTTCCAAATTGCCACCGTTCCCCGTCACTCACAATACCGTACACAGGCGTATCCGGATCATCGTTTATTTTTTGCGCGGCCACTAACTCCGCTAAGCACTGCCCCCAGCCTTGTTCAAAGTCGTTCTTTTTCGCCTCAACCAGTATTATCAACGGTGTTCCGACAGTTAGTATGCCGAGTTCAGAGCGTGTTGAAATAAAGTAATCAGGTGTACCGCTTAGGGTATCATCGTAGGTGAGAGGTTTCTTTACCCAAAGCGCGTAGGTATCGGCATACCCCTTATAAACTTCCCTCAAGATTGGATAAATAACGTTTTCACATCGGGCCCCCTCCGAGGCGTAGACATCAATGTACTTGATACTAAACTCAAGTTCGCTCAGGAATTGGTCTGAAGGATTTACAATTTCTTCAGTTCCGAGAAGGTCATCTGTCGCATAGGTAATCTTGAATTTTTCCTGAACGTCAGGAATGGCTTTGAAATCGCTAAATGCCATGACATTACACCTCCAGTGGAAAACGGTGTATCAAACAGCTGGGACCGTGAATCACGATGGACAAACAGGTTCTCTATTCGGTTGGTTTACTGGGTAGCGACCCAATTCATCAACATCTGTAGTGAATCAGTTGGAGAAATAATACACACCTATTTCTCACGTTCTTCAATAATTGCGCAGCTAAACTCGTTATCCTCCGCACGGATGCCGTGGCGTGCCATGCTTTTGCGCAGTTCTTCAAGCGGCATGAGTTCTATATCGGCAATTCCGAGATGTTCACGCATTTTCTGGATAGCTTGTGCCTCATACTGCTCATCCCTTGTTTTGTGCCCCTTCGTCGCCGTAGGCATCGATGTATCAACGACCTGGGAGAGTTGCAGCGTCATCTCAGCAACCACCTTTTCTAACTGATTTACCCTTCTTGCTAATGTTTCAAGTGTCTCTGTCATGAGAACACCCTCCTCACTTTTCTGCCTTTCTTGTAACACTAATTATTCACTTTAATTGTACTACACCTTGGCTCGAAAAGCAAATCTTTTCAGGTAGCAAGTGAACGTCCGTGTAAGTGGAGAGTTCTACACCTACGAGAGGAGGAGTGAACTGATTTCAGTACTTTAGGTTTGACTCTTTTCAGGGGCTTTGATAGAATATAGTCTGTCACATCTAAAATGAAGGGGATATGTTTCGGTATCGGGCGAGGGGACCTCGCCCCTACGAGGAATATAACCTATCAAGATAACGTTGACAGAACAATAACTTGGGAACATGAAGAAACAGTAAGGACAATCTAAAGCGAGAGACGATAACCGAAAATACGAGGAGGTAGGCGATCCCTCCAATAACTTGCCTAATTTTTCTATGCAAATTACTGAGATTGAAGCGATTCCGTTGCGTGTGCCTTACGAGGAACGGATTCGTAAGAGATACTACCACTTTGCGATGACCGAGTTGGTCACGGTCTATAAATTCCATACCGATACGGGTCTCATCGGTCTCGGTGAAAATCCGGGAGCACCGTTGGATCAGGACGTGTTGGACACCTATCTCGGTACAAACCCGTTTGATCATGTGATGGGTGAGGGACGTTTTAATCTCGATATGGCGTGCTATGATCTGATGGGAAAACACCTTGACTTGCCGGCGTGGAAACTGATGGGACAACAGGTCCGGCAGTGGGTTGCGATGGGGTGGTGGATGCCGTGTATGTCTCCTGAAGATACTGCCGACGAGATTCAGGTTGCGGCTGAACGTGGCTATCGCGGTCTGAAGTGTAAGGCACGTGCATTCTACGATGTCATCGAGCAATCAAATGCAATTCAAGAGGTTGCACCGCCAGACTTTCGTGTGGAGTTTGACTTTAACGGTTCGTTGATTAACGTTGAGAAGGCATTGCCTATCCTGCGTGAGTTGGAGAAGATTCCAGTTGTTAAAGGTCTTGAGGAACCGATTTTCGCGTATGATGTCGAAGGGTGGCGACGGTTGCATCAGGAGATTCGGATCCCGTTTTATCTGCACGGTGTCGGTGTTATCCGGGAAGGTGCGTCGCGTCAACCGTCTGGTCCTTGGATTGGACTCCGTGCGGGCGATTTTGACGGTGCGTTGTGTAGCCACGAGAGTGTGAAAAGTGCGCTGGCATCGGGGTGGGCATTCGCTGCCGCGAACACGCCGATTCTACTACAGTATGTCGGCACCGGTATCACTGCGGCATTTGCGTGTCATCTGGGCGCGGTGATGCCAACTGCCACGTTGCCCGGCGTTACTGCGAGTCACGCTTATGAAGACGACTTGATTATTACGTCGCACAAAGTCCAGCGCGGATTTATGCAGGTGCCAGAGGGTGCTGGTTTGGGTGTCGCGTTAGATGAAGATGCTGTGAAACGGTATTCTCAAACACCTGAGCCGCAATGGGAGCGACATATCTCTGTTGTCACTTTGCCGGGTGGTATAAAACACTACTATCGAAACTTGCAACAGGCGGAACGCCTTATGAAACAGGGCGTGGACGAATCGTATGCGCCGGGTGTGCGTCTCGACGAATGGGAAGATGACGGTAGCGAAGCGTTTGATACGTTATTTCAACGGCTACAGGAGAATGATTGGCCTGTGTGGGACGCATCGGTTTAATGTTGGGTTTCACTACGATGCCGATGACCTCAAGAGACATGAAAAGTCGAGAATTAATCCTTTCTTGTGCGTTTTCGGTGATTTCCGTTCAACCCAACCTACGTATGATTTATTTTTTTTGTGAGATAAGGAGAAAAGCAGGATGATGACCCCTGAACAACGGTATCTATTTGATGTTACGGGCTACCTCCACCTGAAGAATGTCCTAACTGACGAAGAACTGAAAGCGGCACAAGCAGCGGCAAATGAATACATTAATACACCTACCGAAGAACTTCCCCCAGGATTTGACTCCAGCCAAAAAAACCTCCCAAACGGCTTTGCCTTCGCGAAACCCTTGGAAGCACTCACACTGCACCGATCAACGTGGCCCATCATCAAAGAGTTGACGCGGGATAAACCGCAACTCTTTCGCGGAACGATGATTGCGGATCGGGCGGGTGTGTCGGAGTCAGCGGAAGGACTGCGCTTGCATTGTGCACGCGAAGATTTTGGATGGCACTGCAATCGTTATGAAGTCCGAGAGGGTCGCATCTTTTGTGATGATTTTGTCGTTTTTCCGTACCTGTACGATGTGCATCCGGGAGATGGCGGATTGTTGGTCGTTCCCGGTACACACAAGACGGTTTTTGATCGACCGGAACACCTCTTCAATAACGGAAAGATTGAAGATGCCGATGACATTCCGCCGGGGGTCCTTAATATCACACCCAAAGCAGGGGATGTGGTGATTATCTCTGAACTCTTGACGCATGGTGCGTTGCCTTGGAAACCGAAGGATCGGTATCGTTGCATCCTGACCTTACGCTATAGACCGCAACACCGTGGTGAAAGTCGTGTGTCTGAGGAGGTGAGGGGACGACTCTCGCCGGAAACGTTGGAACTCATCTCCCGTGCAGATCATTACCACACGAAAAAGATTGTCAAACAGGATGTTGTAACATTGACATAATCAAGGTTACAAACTCCTTCCACAATCGGAGTTCCAAACCCCTCCTACGGCTAATGAACGGGTCTTACTGCTGGCGCGCCGTGTTGCTCACACCATTCAGCGAGGGGACTTTCGCTGCCGCTGGGAATAAATTCTTTCGTTTTCGTGTAGGGTTCACCGACCAGATACTGCTCAAGTGGCGTAAGTTTATCCAACAACGCTTGTTCCTGTGTCCGATAATCCATCGGCATCAACCACCGGTATCCGTAGCCGAACATTATACCTTTACGAATCTGGTCGGTTAAGTTCGCAGCTCCTGCATGAAAGGTGCGGTTTTCAAACAGTAGGCAATCCCCGGGTTGTAAACTCGCTTCAAGCGCGCCTTCGGGGTCTGTCTGCCCTTTTGGAATAGGAACCCGTTCGAGGAGGTGGTTGCTACCGGGTGCGACAAGTGTTACGCCGGAATTGGGTTCACTCAGGTCGGTGAAGTAGTATGCACACTTTAGCAAGATGCGTGGCACCCTGTTGCCGTGTGTTGTTGTTGCCATGGCGTAGTCGCGATGCCAACCGGGTCTGCGAGTGGTATTGGGTGTGCCGTGGGGGTCCGGGTGTTTGTATATCAGGTGTGAGGTCATGAGTTGCAAGTGCGCCCCGAGCAGCTGGACAACAACGGGGAGAATGGTCTTTTGCGTGAGTAGGGGGATGAAGGCATCAAGAATAGAGATGCTATTTCGGAAACTGTCGTATAATCCGTCGAAATTTTGTTGACGGTTCTCGCGCCGATCGCTCGCGATGAGCCGGTCGCTTGCCTCAATGAGTTCGGCGATGGTATCTGAGTCCAGCACATTCCGGACGATGAGATAACCGTTGTCGTCAAAGTGGCGGATTTCTTCTTCGGAGAGTGGATGCCAGTCGAGGTTGATTGTTGTTTCGTTTGTGTCTGTCATTGTTTTTTCCTTCCATAAACAGAGAGAATGTTTTGCCTTTCAAGGTCATGGATGAATTAACTTGCTAAAATGAACCGTAGATCTTTGCGGGAGTTTCTTAAAAATATTTGGACGGTTATGTAATTCCCCGGCCGGATCAAATGGTTGTGTTTGTCGCCTGTTCCGGTTAAAGTTAAGGTCTGTGATGCCTACAAATCGGTACTCATAACCATCAAGGAATTCTTCTGACTCCCAGAACGATTTTCCTATGCATTTGCAGTAACTTATAAAACACTTTGCCCCTTTTAATTGTGCTGCAATTTTTGCTCTTGTTTTATTTCCACCTTTAGTTTCGATACAAATAATCCATTTATTTCCGCGCTCATCGTTGGATACAATTACAAAATCAGCTCTCTTGCGGATATTTAAACCTTTTTTAAATACAGCAAAAGGACCTTTAAAACAATCCGCTTTAATAACAATAGAGTCATGAGGCAGTCCCTTTACTTCTACAGTTGTGTTGGATTGAGAATCCGTTAGTTTAGCAGAAAGTCTACGTTGTCCTGATTGTAACGCAACTTGGACATCAGGTTTGAGCATTTCCTGCAATATTTGTATGTCATTCACGTGGCTTACTCTTCTCCCCAGACAATATCGTCCTGAATCTGGTTCATCTTATCAATCGTCTTGTCAAAGCTGTGAACTCCAATTCCGAACTTCGGATGAATCTTAGCCGGGACGAGTGTATGGCCTCGCTTACGTCTCTTCTGTCCTTCCTCTAATGGCAGTAACGTTTTTTCGGCTACGTACACTTTGACTTGATCGGCATTAATCAACTCACCGTCCTGATAGCCGTTTTCCTCAGCAATTCTTTTCAGGTGCGGCTTATCGTGATTGAGCATGATGAGGGTGTTCAATTCCTTGATAATATAATCGCTATGGGTGGTGATGAAGACTTTAACGCCTATATTCGCGAGTCGGGCAAAGAGTTTGGCGATGCGGCGTTGGTTTTCAGGGTGTAGACTCAATTCCGGTTCGTCCACCATTAGCAGGTCGTCTTCCTCCGCAATACAATTAAGATAAAAACTGAGATCTAAAAGGGCGCGTGCAGAGCTTGAGCTTTCAACCATCGTCAGTTTTGAACGCGTTCCTTTGGGAATATAGTAGAGTAGATCGTTTTGTGTAACGACGTACTCACCACCGACAATGTCCGCGAAGTCTGTCAGGATTTCAGGGTGCTCCTTAGCGATGAAACTCTCTCCTTTCGCGATATATTCAAGTTGTCGCATGAAGTTAACATTGTCTTCTATAGGCGAAGGGTATCTTTGGTACCCTTTGAATAATAACTCGCGCGGATCCCTATTTTTCTGTACTTGCGACATTTCCTTAAGCAGTCGGTCTCGAGCAAAACTGAGTTCTGTCCGAAAGGTAGCGGCACCAGTACGTTCGGAGGAGCAGATAAAAGGTTGAGGAAAAGAACCAGAAAAAATAATATCGTTGATAATTGAGCGAAGGCGTGTTTTTACAGAACTGGGGTCAACTTTTTCCTCTCTTTCCATCACCAAATTAACTATTAACTCTTCACTCTTCATTTCTTTTACATAGTTAATAAGCGGTGGAATGTGCCAATTGCCTTCAACTCCCCTATTGTGAAGGTTGATTGTTTCTGTCTGGAGGTAAAGTTCGCTGTTATGAAATCCATCTTCAGGTGCCGCAAAAATTTTATCCAATTGTTGAGTATAGAGTTTGCATGCCTCTGTAAGCACCTGATCAGCCATATTGACATATTTCACTAAGTCAATTCTGAGGAGGCCCTCCGTAAGGAAATTATGGATCTGCTCATCACTAATCGGAAATTTGACAAAATCATCCCAAGACTTTAAGAAGCCGTACAGCGCGTAAGCAGCATAAGTCTTAGCAGTGTTATTTTCACCGCAGATAACGGTTAGATCACCGATCGAAAATTCTGCCTGCTTCAAAATTCCGATGTTTTTTAGCTTTATTGTCAGACTCATACTGATACCTCTACAATCTTTATCGTATCATTGCTAAAATGTTGAATTAATTTGGAGAAATTGCGGTGAGATATGTCAATTACCCAGTAAAGATTGATTCGCAGTGAGAATAGGTATTTCCTGAGTTTTGAAATCGCTGTCATTTGTTATTAAGGTGAATCCGTTGCTTTGGCAGGTTTCTGTTATGACTTGGTCATTGAAATCGAAATCACCGGTGGCGTAAGCGTTGAGCAGATCGTTCATTGGCAGTGTTGTAAAGTTGCTTTCTACCCGTGAACAGTGATTGAGAACAAGCTTGACATCAGCGGCAATATTTACAGCAACCGGTTTGAAGCTTGGATCGTTACGAAAATCTTTAAATTGGTTGATGTGTGGTGCAGTAAGTTTCCATTCTAGCCTGGCGTAAGCGTTGATAAACTCTGAAACGACAAGCACGTCAATGTAAATTTGGCTGTTCGCTTTCAAAATGTCGTTAAAAACCGTATTGTAAATAGATCTCCAGCGAGACTTTAGTTTTGGAGGCCCGTACAGGTACAGCCAAATGTTAGCATCTAAAAATATTTTATCTCGGGAGGTAAAATTGTAGTTAGACACTGTTATTGCGTTATACTTCATCGTCCTCATCTTCCATTATCTCTTGAAACACTTGGTTGAATCTTTCCGGATCATTGAAATACCGTTTGGCATTGTCAACAACGCGCTTCAGTAGTCTAAGATCATCTTGCTCGGCATCCACAACTTTCAACGAAGATCGGATTTTTTCTTCGCTAAATGGCCCATACAATTGGCCGACCGCGGCATTCAGAAAAGCCGAGGTTAGCGTCGTAACATTGTGAAATGAGAGGAAGATCTCTCGATCCGCTTCAAGGGCAACCTTGAGGCGGTCATAAACCTTCTGTCCATCACCGGAAGCGACACATAACGGGCTGCCCACAACTTCAAATATAGATATCTTAATCTCTTCCGACATAATTATCTCCTTAGAAGATGTCCTCTGGCGTAAGTTCAGAAGCAAGACTGTAACTGTGCTGATCTGCCGTGTTGATTTCCACACTTACGACTGTACCTGGAAACGGGTGACTTAATCGCTTGGTTACGATTTTATAGTTTCTTCGCTGCCAGTAACCGGCATCCGACACAATCTGAATACAACCGCCGTTCAAGTCAATAAAATCACAAAGTATCTTCAATCCCAACCCGCCAGGCAATTTACCACGTTTGGTTGTATTAAACTCTTCAGTAGCCCAGGCAATTGCTTTTTCCGGTGAGAGTTTTAACTCGGCATATTCTTTTATATTTTCTTTTATATTTTGAAGTATGCCAACCCCTAAGTCCGCTACTGTAAAATCAAGTCGATTGCGATTAGGAAAAAATTGTCCGCAGCTAAAAATGCCCAAGTCTGTTTTTGAATGTAACACGGCATTGCTGAATATTTCAAATATGCTCTCTCGGAATTTTTTCAACAATGCTGGTGACATTTCAGGTATTTCTGAACGATATATCAATTCACTTTCAATATAGTTGGCAAAATAGTGGTCATCTTCAACATCAAACCGTCGATAAGCAATAGTTGTATCATACTGGTCCGGGATTCTCGCGCGTCCATAATGGCTGAGAAAACCGTTCTTTGATAGAATTCTTTCAACTCTTTGAGGAATACCAATTAAACTAACTTCGTTCAGTCTTCTTCCTAAACTATAGAGAATCGCTCCAAACGCCGCGCACATGTCGGCATCAAACCAATCAGTTTCCCCCATGTAAATTTCAATATCATCAAGAATGTACTCTCTGGTTTGTGTGTAGAGATATGCTAGCGTTTCAAAACTTGAGTAACTGTGGCGAATCTGTGGTAAAGAGAATCTCACACTGATACCTCAATAATTGTCATTGTATCATTGCCAAAAATATCTACTACTTTGATAGCAAGTTTGCGGGGACCAGGTTCGCATTCGTGAGCGACGCTGGTCAATTCTAATGAACGGTCCTTTTTGGTACGGAAACTTTGCCACTCATTAAGAAAGCAGCGCATCAGGTAGTAATTTTCATTTCTTATATGAATAAACCTAAGATAGGCTACTCACTCTCAAGCACTTCTGCCTCAAACGTCTCAACATGAAAGTCATTCGCTATTATAAACGCTTTTCAATCCCTTTCCCTGGTTCTATCATCAATGAAAAATACGACATATCTGTCCCTTGAATAATACCCTCAATTTTCTCAACGAATACGTATTTCCTTTCATCTGTATCATTAGACGAATAAGTTCCAACGCCATTTAGAAACAGACACTTTTCAGACTTTATACGCTCGGCAACTAAACGGAACTTCTCCCACTTAGCACCGAAATTGTAGAACTCTTCGATTTGGTACGTAGCAAGGACAATCATAGAGAGAATCAGTGCTGCAATGCTCATTGGCACTCTGATATTTGGTATTAAGGCCAATGCTATAGTCAGAGTGGTGAAAATATTGCAAAAAATAGCAGTACCTTTCAACCACCTATACATCTTTTGGTTCCGAATGGCGTTTGAATCAAAGTATTTTATTTGGTCGTCAACCCTTTCGGTTAAATATATTTCTATATCCATAACATACCTCAGTAGGATAAAGTTCAGTCGTAGCCGGAATTACAAGACGACCTTAAACGCGCAAATTTATCTATGTCTATTTAGGATTTACGCAAATTGAGTAAATATAGGACCTTTGAACGCAAAAAGCAGTAATTTTGGTGTTTTTAACCCCTAAATCCCCCTTATCAGGGGACTTTAAGAGGAAATGCGTAAGTCCTATCTATTAAT
>VXZK01000288.1 GCA_009845545.1 Candidatus Poribacteria bacterium | reverse complement strand
ATCAGGGTTCGGTGCGGTTAGAAACCGCACCTACCAGGGGAGTGCGTAAGTCCTAGAGATTTCAAGATGAACTCTCAAAGCGTGTGGGTTGTGAGTGTTTTTGCCGTTCTTTTGTTGTTCGGAAATGCGACAGCGAAAACACTGTTCTTCGACGATTTTGAGGGAAATGCTGAATTTGAACGGCCGGACATGCCGATGCTAACAGTAGATGTCTGGAACTGATTATGAAAATCGACATAGCATAAGGACGCGCAATATATGGATTTAGGACTCGGTGGCAAACGCGCAATTATTACCGGCGGCAGTCGAGGTATCGGTAAGCAGTGCGCACTTGCGCTCGCGCGCGAGGGAGTTCGCGTCTGTATCGCTGCCCGAACACAAGAAACCCTCAACCAAGCTCTCGTAGAAATAAATCAAACTGGACATAAAGGGCACGCCGTTGCTGCAGACTTAACCACACAAGCAAATTGTGAAAGGGTCGTGCAGGCGGCAATTGATCGCTTCGGTGGTGTTGATATCCTCGTCAACAATGTCGGTGCTGCTCGGAATGCCGACATTCTGGAACTTTCGCCGGAACTCATTGATGACGCCCTCACATTGAAAGCTTATAGTTACCTACGAATGTCCCAATTAGTGATTCCGTACATGAAAGGAAACCAGTGGGGCAGAATTATCAATATCGCAGGTTCAGCAGGCACAAGTCCGACCCGCGGGAACATACCGACCGGAGCTGCCAATATCACTATTCTGAATATAACGCGCGCACTCTCCGATGCCGTCGCCGCGGATGGCATCTTGGTAAATACCGTTTGTCCGGGATTGACCAATACCGGTCGAGCCCGGACGCAACAAAGTGCGAGAGCCGAGCGTGAAGGTCGCGATGTTGAAGAATTGTTGCAGGCACTTGGACACGAACTTCCTGCGGGTCGCATCGCAGAACCGGCGGAGGTTGCAAATGTCGTGGCATTCTTAGCCTCTGAAGCCTGCTCCTATATGTTTGGGACCGCACTTTATATGGATGGTGGTAAGCGACGTGCGACACCGTGAACTGAATGCGTTGCCATTCAACCAAAAGTCTGGAACCCGCACAAAGCGTCCCATTCCGATAACGGATGGGTTAATATAAACGGCTGCAACTCGGCGCGTTTATATGAAGATTAACTAAATATTTCGGTAATCTTTACAGATCGCGAGCGCAGCTCGCTCCTACCAAGAGGTTTTTGAGGCATTACCGAATTAAATTCTTTAACTTCATTAAAACACGCTATGCCGTAATACGTGGATTAACATTCACATCTACATTAACGTATGGGAACAATTTTACTCGTCTTATTCGGGATCTTCATCTTTATTGTATGTATCCTGATTCTCTTCCAAATTTTGCAAGTAATTTTCGCCTTCATCTTTTCCGTCGCACTGTTTATCATTGTTGTCGGCGGGGCGTTCTTGATCCTCAGAAAGATTTTTAATGGATGAAGGTGCCGCTCCGTGGCATTTCGCTTGCAGATTTCTCATACTTTTAACGAATCAAAGGAGATTTGATTATGCTTCAAAAGGTAAGTTTTGTGTTATTAATACTTGCCATCGCTCTAATCACAATCAACCTCCCTGCCCAAATTGTTGAGGACGGATTGGTCAGTTATTGGAGTTTCGATGCAAACAAAATTAGCGGAAAAACCGTCACAGACGGGACAGGCAGCTACGACGGGACGATCAACGGTAGCCCGAAAAAGGTTGCCGGTAAGATTGGTGACGCGTTAGAATTTGATGGAAACGCAGCGAACTTCGTTGAAATTGATAAACCTGAAGAATTTGATTTCAACAGCGATTTTACCTGGTCGGCATGGATTAAGACCGATAGTGGGGGGCCGGGTGTAATTTTCGCGAAGACAGGCGGTCCTGGTACAGATGATAAGGGTCCCAAAACCTTATGGGTTCGCAATGGCGTACTTAATTTGGATACCGGCTGGGTCGGTAACGTTGAGGACACAGAAAATATTGCCGATAACAAGTGGCACCACATCGCTGTTACCGGCGCGCCAGAGGATAGTGCAGTTCAGTACTATGTAGATGGTAAAGCGACAGGTAAAGGCGTACTTAACCTTGCCCAATTCCCTGAAGAGGATTTTGAGAGCCATGTTTTCATCGGTTTAGACGGCAGAGCGGACGGTGAATTTGGTGTGTTTACCGGCATCGTTGACGAGTTTAGCGTCTACAACAGAATTCTTGAAGAAGCCGAAATCAATCAGAATTTCAAGGCTGAAACGGGGCTGGCAGTCGATCCGAACGGGAAACTCGCCGCGACATGGGGTGCTATCAAAGCAGGGCGGTAGTGCTGATAGGCTTCTCAGAGGCGCGTTCTTGCCAGCGCGCTTTTCTTTTTATGTCGGCGCGTTTTAAAGGCGCGCCGACACCGTATTACAGGAAATAGAATGAACGTCAAGAATCGAACCATCTTTGAAAACGACAATCTTCATGTACTTCGTGGACTTGACACAGATTCTATTGACTTGATTTATCTGGATCCGCCTTTCAATTCCAATCGGACGTTTGAAGCATCCGTCGGCACCGAAGCTGCAGGCGCAACGTTCAAAGATTTTTGGACATTGGAGGATCTGGATAATACATCTCACGGCGAACTCGCTGAGAGAGCACCCGAACTCTATCATGCCATCAGTGCTGCTGAGTTCAGTCATGGAAAGTCCATGAAAGCCTATCTTATCATGATGGGCATCCGGATGCTGGAGATGTTCCGAATCCTCAAACCGATAGGGACACTCTATCTCCATTGTGATGATAACGCCAGCCACTACCTTAAAATCATGATGGATAGCATCTTTGGAAAGGATAATTTTAGAAATGAGATTATCTGGCAGCGCGCGATAACCACTAAAGGAAACCTCAAAAAGGGGTTAGCCCGAGATTCTGACATCATCTTCCGATATTCAAAAAGCGATACGTATGTCTGGAACGTTGAAGCCGTCACAATGCCCTACGATATGGCGAATTTGGACGAGAAGACAAAACGCCAATATTATTGTGTTGAACCAGAAACCGGACGCCGCTTTTCACACACCTCTATCACCGCACAGACCCACGATCCCGATTCGCATCTGACGTATGAGGTGATGGGTGTCATCAGAACGTGGCGTTGGGCGGAAGCACGTATGCGTAGAGAAATTGCAGCGGGCCGTATCGTTCAAACGCGACCCGGAAATGTGCCACGCTATAAACGGTATCTTGATGAACAGAAGGGTAAAAGGCTGAACAATATCTGGGTGGATATTCCAAATTTAACCGCCAGAAGTAAAGAACGTATTGGATATCCCACGCAGAAACCGCTTGCCCTGTTAGAGCGCATTATTCGGGCAAGCAGTCATAAGGATGATATGGTGCTTGATCCGTTTTGTGGGGGTGCGACGACGTGCATCGCTGCTGAACGATTAAAACGCCAGTGGATCGGTATTGATTTAAGCCCAAAATCTTTTGAATTGGTGAAGTTGCGTCTTGAACAGAAGGAGATTATAAAGCAGCTGACCCACCGGACTGATAGTCCTAAACTGGACAAGCAAAATCCAACTTATAAACACACACTGTTTGGGATTCAGGAAGGTAAATGTAACGGCTGTCAAATGTTAGTTCCGTTCCGTAATATGACGATTGATTATGTTGTGGCGAAATCCAAAGGGGGCACCGATGCCCCTGATAACCTTCAGTTGTTATGCAGTGCTTGCAGTTCAATGAAGGGACATCGCACGCAGGAACAACTGATTCAAATGTTGAAAGACGAAGGAAACTTTCAATGAAGAAGTATATGAAGTTTAAAATCGCGACCACTGCGATAACAGTCCTCGCGCTATTGTTCTGTACGACGCATTTACCTGTTGAGGCAAAGCGCGATAAGGAATACGTTGCGAAACAGATTAGGAACATTAAGATAGACGGAAAACTCAACGAATGGGAACGCGCTGAAATTGTTGCCTTCGACGAATTGAAAGATGTCGGCGGCGGTATCCCGAAAGCCAGTGATTTTACCGGTCAGGGTAGAGTCGCATGGAGTGCACAGGAGCCGACCCGTATCTATTTCGCTGTCGAGATTACCGACGATGAACTCCAAGATGTCAATCCGCCTGATGCCAGATGGTGGGAAGATGACAGCGTCGAGTTTATGTTTGATTTTGATAACGGCATGGTCCGGGATAGTCTTGTTCAGTGGACGCTCGGTGCCAACGGTAAGGATCTATCCGCTGCGGCATCAAAGCAAAACACCGAATGGGTGCTTATCAAGGATGGGAACGACTACATCTATGAGGTCGCTATTGACCCGACGAAGCCGCGCGGAAACCCGCAGTTCGCAAATCCGGGGGTCGGCGATAAATTCAAAGCGGAACACGGATTGACGATTGGGCTTAGTTTCCACATGAACGATTGTGAGAACGGCAAACGCGAACACCAGATCGGGTGGATACCCGGCGGGGCATGGGATGGGCTTGCTTATGGAGATCTCACTTTTGACGATGAGATACTATCCGTTGAACCTTCGGGCAAACTCGCAGTGGTCTGGGGTGCCCTTAAACAGTAGAGAGGTTATCAGTTTTGACCGAAAACGCGCGCCACATTTTTAAACATCGGAAATCGCGTTTTCGGTCAAAGTACGATTTTTTTCTGCGAAAAAATCTTTCAGTTAATAGTTGTCAGTTGTCCGTTTTCGGTTACAAGAAGCCTCTTAACCGACAACCGACAACCGATACCCCTTCTCCCGATAACCGATGACTAATGACTGACACCTATTCAACACATGCCAGAACCGCGCGCCTCCTTTACATCCGGAATCACGATCCGTGCACTCCTAATTGGTACACTCCTTGTTATCGGGAACGCCTATTGGCTTGCCTACGCTGCGGAGATGATTCAACCGCAGTTCCTCCTGAACTTCGTCTCGCTTTTCTTCAATGCTATTTTCACCCTTTTTGCCGTTATCGGCTTCAACCTCGCGTGGAAAAAAATCTCGCCTCGCAACGCACTCAGCGCCCAAGAACTCCTCGTTATCTACATCATGGTCGTCATGGTATCCACAATCGGTGGACACTCAATGATGACTTTCCTGATTGGAACATTGGCACACCCGTTCCGATTCGCAACCCCTGAAAACGAATGGGCATCTCTCTTCTGGCGTTATATTCCGACATGGTTTGTGCCTGAAGATTACGCACTGGATGCCTACTTTAAAGGCGGTTCAACCTTTCATCTGCCGAAGCATCTACGCGGTTGGATGGTGCCGATTCTTGTCTGGACAGGGTTTGTCACGCTTCTCTGGTTCACGCTGATATGCTTGATTACCATCATCCGTGTTCAATGGACAGAACGGGAAAAACTGGCGTATCCGATCATTCAGTTGCCACTTCAGATGGCACGGGGCGGGAAAAGTTTTTACAGAAACAAAACGATGTGGATAGGCTTTTCAGTCGCCGCGTTTATTGAAATCCTCGCGGGGTTGAGCTATCTGTTCCCACAAGTCCCCGCTATCCAACTCAGTTCCTACTCTATTACGCATCTATTCACAGACAAACCCTGGGATGCCGTCGGGTGGGTGCCTTTGTCTATCTATCCCTTTATTATAGGACTCACATTTTTCGTGCCTTTGGATATTTCGATGTCAGCGTGGTTCTTCTATCTGTTCGGTAAGGCTGAACGCGTTGTGCGTATGGGGATGTTGGGAGAAGGTGAACTCTACCTTGCAGAGCGGGCAGGCGGCGCCTGGCTTGCCGTCGGTATCCTCGCACTGTGGGGAACCCGGAGACACCTTCGCGATGTCATCCAGAACTGTTTGATGACGAAAAAGGCTTTCGACGATTCAAGTGAACCCATGCCTTACCGTGTTGCCGTCGTCGGGCTAATCTGCGGGGCCATCGGACTCACGCTGTTTTCAATAAAGGCAGGCATGTCTTTAGGCGGTATACTCGGTTTTATCGTCATTTTTATTCTCATGGCACTTGGCGTTACGCGCGTACGTGCCGAATTCGGCCCACCATCACACGAGATTCTCGCCCTTGATCCCGCACGTTTGATGGCTGTTACTTTTGGACCGCGACTTGTCGGCACCGGCAACCTCACGATTATCTCTTTCTACTACTGGCTCAATCGACTTAATGTTTCGCATCCGATGCCAAACCAGTTGGAGGGTTTCAAACTCGCCGAACGCGCAGGCATAAACAGCCGAAGACTCGTCTGGGTGATGATGTTCGCGATTGTCATCGGCACCCTCGCCTCATTTTGGGCGTTCCTCTATCTCCTTTATGAGACGGGGGCATTTGCTGTACACGGCTACATCCTCGGTATCGGTGAAGAGGTTTTCGGGAGACGTTTAGAACGGTGGATTAACAATCCCACCGGTCCCAATTGGGACGGGACACAATCTATGGGGATCGGCGCAGCGATGACATGGATTCTCTATTTCCTGCGCCATAAATTTATGTGGTGGCCCTTCCATCCGATCGGCTATGTGATGACGGCGGCGACATGGGGTGGACTCGCGGATTTCTGGTTCTCCGTCTATATCGGTTGGATGATAAAGTTCATTATTGTTGCAATCTTCGGTCTACGGGCACATCAACGCGCAATCCCATTCTTCTTGGGCTTGGTGATGGGGGATTACGTGTTCGTAGGGCTTTGGGCACTCATCGGCACGCTGTTCGATATGCCGACGTACGTCCTCTGGTCGCCTTAAGACGGCTCGTCCCTTTCGTTTTTACCGTTTTTGGGATCGTGTGTTTTTAGCAGCTCTTCAAGCGTTATACCGTCTCTTTGCGCTTGCTGCAACTCACGATACACTTCTGCTCTGCCTTCTGCTTTACCTTGTGCAAGGATTTTGTCTTTGAATAATTTTGCGTATCCTAACATGATGACCTCCCATATATGTGCTAATATAACTCGAATTGCTACTAACAAATTTTGAATGTTCCAATAAGGTTTTTCAGGCATTCTTTCCACCCCGTAGGGGTGCCATGCCTCTAGAAAACGTTGTATCCGAGCAACTGCACCCCGTATGAAGATTAAGAATTTAATCGGGTAATTTCTTGTGGGAGTCCGGTGCGGTTCCAAACCGCACCTACCGGGTTTGGTGGAACATAGAATTACCCAAATATTTTATTAAACTTCATTAGGGGTGCTATGTCTACAATAGAACCGCAGTTCGTATTAGTACCGTTTTACCTAAATGTTTCCAAGTCCAATCCGGGCAAACTCTCAACAATCGCCACTGTCTTTAGACTCACATTGATAACACGTCCAATCAAATCCACAATATATCGTGGCTCATCGGCGCGATTCGGATCATTAACGATGCCGCTGCGTTTGTCTGTCTTGACCCGATACTGATCCACGATCCACTCTAACGCAGAACGCGTACCTAACTTATAGTCATAAACCTCTGTAGGGATGCCGTCCAACGTCAAAAAATCATTATATTTCAACTGCGTCTTGTCTTTAGAGAGTTTCATCTTCTCGACATCCCAATTGACCTGCATACCGGGGGTTTCAACCTTTCGGAGTTTATCGTATTTCGGAACGGATTCATAGTTGACGTGGAGCTCCGCTAACGCCGCACCCGCTTTGGCAAATCCCCAGAACTCCTCGGAGAAGGGGATATGCGGCAGATCGCGCTTGAGGTTCATTTCGTATTTCTCACGATAAACCGGATGGTGCAAAAGTCCGTAGGTATAATGGAAGATGTCCCACTTGGTGAGGGTGTCATCGTTGTAGTGATTTCGGAATTCGGACAATGCCCAATCGGTGATGTTTTCTTGTCGGTTTGTGCCGTCTTCGTCGTAGATATAGAAAGGAAAGCATTGGGAATCACCAGTAAGATGTACATCTGCCAACTGCTGTGTCATCAAGCAATGAAATAACTGCTTACTTCCAGGAGCCTTGAAACAAATTACTCTATTTTCTGTCTCTGTTTCAGGGGTAGGGAAAATAGATGGAAAAACATAAACACGTTCTATCATCATTCGGTCAAAGTAGAGGTACAATTTCGTAAACGGGCGATAGATTGCTATTTTCGTCCTTCCTTCCGAAAAATCAATGGTTTTTCCACTTTGCAAGTTTCGCTTTAGCGTTTCACTCCAACTGACTTTCGCCGTATCAGAAACCACAAAACTATCAACGTTAATTTTTCTCTGATTTTCCTGCCGTTTCCATCTATCCACTTCTGTGTTATAGGTCTCGCTCATTTGCTGAACATTCGCAGTAAGAATATTTCGGTTGAAGTTGTAAGTCCACGCATCACGGCTTGTGTTGACCCCGAGACTATAAGTCTTAAAAACTACATCTGTCGCAGTACCCTTTTTCGCCTTTGCCTCTTTTGTGCCCATCGGGATAAAGGTATCAAATTCGGCGTGGAGACCTTCCGTGAGCCATGTATGCTTAGCGTCAATGTCCACCTGTTTCATCGGAACGTTTGTATAGTCTCCCAAGTCGGTTAAAAATTTCTGTTTCTCGCGTGCTTTGAGATAATCGTCAACAGCATAGAGCCAAACTTCCGCTATCTCCGAAGTCGTTTCTGATTTTTTGATGAAGAAACTGATACCAACACCAACCCGTATCTGGTCATCAAAAACATTACCGCCCTCTTTTCGACGACGTTCACCGGAGGTGCGTGCATTCCCTTTGAGGTCAATATGATAAATCTTGCTGAAATCCTGTGCAAGATGTTTTCGCATCCCATCGAACGCGATGCCGTCGAGAAAACCGTTATTCGTCACAAACGCTACAACGCCTTCTTTACCTATTCGTTTTGATGCCCACAGAATCGCTTTCACATACGGATCCGAGAGCGCATTTTTATTTGTTGCTTTTGAGGCTTGTGAATACGTTTCTCGTAAGAGGGTATCGATCGTCTCATACTTGCGATTTTTATTATTATCGTTTTCATTTACTTGCTGTGCATTGTACGGTGGGTTGCCGATAACAACAAACATATCCGCAGACTTCTGTCTCGCCACGCGCTCTGTGTTTTCACGGGTGAAGAGTTCGCCTTGCTGCTGCTCAAGCAACTCAAATGTATCCGCAAGCGTGATCCCCTCAAATGGCAGATATGTCCCCGTCCGTTGAAAATACTCCTGCTCGATGTTCAGACTGGCGATATAGTAGGGCAGGAGCATCACTTCGTTGCAGTGGAGTTCATGACGGTATTTCTCTTCCAACGCCGTGCCTTGGATGTCCTGCATGAGACGGACGATAAAATTTCCCGTACCGACAAATGGATCGATGATATGTACGCCGGTATCCGATAGCGATCGGTCAAATTCGGTTTTCAAGATGTGTTCAACGCTCTTCACCATGAAATCGACAATGGGTTGTGGCGTGTAGACGATGCCGTGCGTGTCTGCGACATCCTCAGAGAAACCCTGAAAAAACTTCTCGTAGAATGTATTGAGGAAGTGCTGTTTTTGAGAGAAGTCTTTGCAGAGCGTCGCTGCCTGCTCGATAGCAACGTAAAACCGGTCCAACGGTTCAAGAAATACGTCTCGACTCACTTCATGCCGCATGAGTATGTAACTGACGTTTTCAATCTCGCGGGCGATAATGTTTCGGAGCGTAAAATCTGACCGATTGAAAACGGTACGGAAAATACGTTCAGTGAGGATATGTTGGATGAGCATCTCCTCAACAGCATCGCGTGAGAGTTCCGGGTTAATGGAAGTGCGGCAGATTTCATAAAAATCGGTGAACGCCTCCTTGAACGCCGGATCCGTCTCGTGGCGTTGATCGATGAGTGCTTTCAACGCGCTTGCAAGGTCCGGTACATACTCTCTGAAATCGGAGACAGCCGTTTGCCAATTGTCGAGCGCGGGCGGGACGTAAGAGAACAGATATTGAAGTGCCGCAATCAGGCGTGCGGGTTCGGTGATGTCCACGTCTAAGGCGTTCTGTCCATTTTGATACAGGATGGCGCGCTGCGGTGTTTGGAAGAGGATATTGTCGAGTGGATAACCAGCGTCGCGTTTGGCTTGGACGGCTTTGACGAGATCGTCGTCAATATCTTTCGCTTCCCAATACGCGAACGGGAGTCCGTATTCGTCAAGGACTACGCCATCAATGACGATGCGGTTTCCCTTTGGGGTGTGCATCCCATATTGTGGGATGAGCGTGGCGTTTAATTGTTTTGCACAGGTATCCAATAAGAAGGCAAAAGGATTGCTGACCGCGCCTTCGTGTGTGGCGTTGTGTTGGTCGTATTGCCGCAGTGTGGCGTAGTAGTCTCGGATCGGTTTGTGGGTGGGTTTCAGGTTCAATTTCGGCATGGGGCATAATAGCATGTTTAGTATTAGAAGACAAGAAGAAATTAGATTACTGACAGTACTCAGAATCAGGTTTGTAGTAGTGCGATTTATCGCACGTCCGGTGCGTAATGTCTATCGCAGTGGGTTCTGCTCTTTAGCCCCGTTAGGGGCGTTATGTTTATAGCAGCGTGTCTTCCTATCCCATAGCCCCAGCGGGGCGATATGTGGGT
The DNA here is from genome assembly GCA_009845545.1 of Candidatus Poribacteria bacterium. Taxonomy (GTDB): domain Bacteria; phylum Poribacteria; class WGA-4E; order WGA-4E; family WGA-3G; genus WGA-3G. Next base: position 16,270 of record VXZK01000288.1, on the reverse strand, counting down.
AATGAAGATTAAGATAAGAATTTAGTGAATAATGTATAGCATCAATTTTCTGAATCAGGATTTACAGGATTTTAGGATGACTAGGATTAGAGAATATACACGGTTTATTATTTTCTTGTAGACACGGTTTCCAACCGCGTTCCTCACAATCGGAGTTTCTGCCGGAATTCCTGGCAACTCCATGTGATAGCACGAATATCTTCTTGATTGAAGCCTATCATTTGAAGAAAAAGGAGTTGAAAAAGTCCTTCCGTTTTTTGGCAAAGAAACCATAAATCATCAATATCTTCTCGCTCAAAATGATGATGAGTCAGATTATTTCGAGTATCCACAATTCTATTTATCAATCTTTTGCGTTCTTCTTTGTTTCCAAAGAACTCCTTAAATGGTTCAATAAGTTTCTTAATTCTCTTTCTCAAACTCACCTCATTAGCATGTGTCAATTTGATTCTTAACCATTCCTGTTTTTCTATCGGACATTGCTCAATAAGATTTTTAATCAATTCCTCAAACTCAGTTTCCTCCATCTCTTTTTCATCAGATATCCTTCGGTGATATATTTCTAAACTTTGTACTAAGGACAAAAATCTTGCTTCCAAATATGGATATGCGTCTCTTTGTGCCCAAATGTATAAATGGAAAACAGGATCAGACTGCTCACAACCTTTTATCCAATTGTTAATTATAGTCTCAACCTTATCTCGTATTTCCTCGAACTCAAACAACATATTATGCCCATAAATTTCGGGATCGTCTTTAGAGTGAAGCGAACTGCGAAAATAAATATCTACTGAAGGGTGCATCGTTGGATTTTCCTCAATTTCCTGATGAGAACTATCAAAAGTTGCCGAGATACTATCCATGTAGACTATCTGATCCATAGCGAAACACAGGAAAGTTGTGAGTTTCTGAGCAATAGAGATAAACTCATCTAATTCATGTGTATCCTGCGAACTCAAGTGAAGATAAATCTTTTGGGTTACTCCTGCTTCTCTCTTGTTCAAGAGTGACTGAGGTTTCCAAGCGAACACAATTGACAACTCCATACCATTGTTAAGTTTGAGTACAATGTTTTCAGGAAGCTTATATGATATAGTTGCAGCGTGTTCTTCAAATTGATACTCATCCTTAATGCCGCTTATTCCAACCCATTGGTCAATTCCTTCTACGGAAAAGATGAAAGTATCAAAACGGGGTATCTCGCCTTCACGGTATGCAACACCTGTAAAAGCCGTAGTTACATCAATTAATGATTTCGATATCTCATCACGTACGCTTGGTGTACTAATACTAGAAAACATATTTCTACTATAACAGTTATCAAGCGTAATAAATCCTTGTTTTTGAACATGTCCGACTATTCGGTCTATTTGTTTTGGATCCTCAGCAATGTTCCCGAACACTCCGAAGAGTTCTAGTTCGATCAACCCTCCATCTGATATTGAGAGTATTCCAGGTATCCGCTTGTCAGGTGCGGAAGGTAGCCAAAAATCACCGTAGTTTTTGATTTCTTCTTTGATTCTCATTTGTATTTTCTCCTAGATTATTGAGATGTTCTGGGTTAGAACACGTACGGAGTACTCTTGGGGACATACGTCGAAAGCAAGTAAGCCAAATAGATAGGCAAGCATGCAATCTGAGAGACTGCAAGATGAACTGATTCAGTGAGGTAGAATATAACTGCTCAGAAAATCCACTGCCTTGACAATTGGAATCCCTTCAAACTCTTCCAATATGAAGGGAGATACTGCTTTTCTCTACGCGTGCTTCGGCAATTGCCTGTTCAATATCGTCTTGTGCTTCTTCTTCACTCACGCCTGGCACTTTTTCCCATATTCTGTCCAATACTGAGAAAACTTGATCTCGCTGTTGAAGCATCTCTTGATATGCTTCGATTGGAACAATAGCTGCGAGTGGCGTGTCGGCGCGTTTGATTATCAGCCGATCCCCGTTTCGGTAGACCCCGTCGAGCAATTCACTAAGCTTCTGATGTAATTCCGTTGTTGAAATTTCTTTCCTCATTATTTTCTCCGATTGATGTTATTAGTGTACAAGACCGGAAGTGTATTACAAAGTATATCATAGATTCCGCGAAAAATCAAAGGTTTTGTGGAGTCTAAGATTCCTGACTGAGAAAATTTTAAACTTGACTTTTTTTGACAAAAATTGTATCATAATTGGAAGCTCGTTGGGCGGGATTTTCACCGCAACGCCCCTTGTGTTGCGTCCTGCCCACATCCGTGAAAAGGTGTTAGCGAGCCTACGAGCAGTTCTTCGTTTAAGACTGGATAGGTTGTTTAGCAATGCATAACACATTTGTTCCCACCCTATTGGGTATGAATATTTGGTCTTGAGGCATCATATACCAAACTGATTTTATAAAGGAGTCTATGAAGTGCCAAGCAGCATTTGGGAGGACTCCCACCGAAGAAAAAATTCATGTATAAAATATGGACAATTTATTTCGCGCAGGGGATTGAAAGTAAGCGGATTAAAATAGGGAAAACGACAAGAAATCCTGAAACAGTATTAGCAAGCCTGAACTCATCAGAAGAATTTGTCGTGTTAAAAACAGTTAAAGGGACTTTGGCACTGACCAGAGATTTGCACGCCGAATTTGAAATGCTGCAAGTCGAAGGACTACAAAAAGGATGGTATACTTCATCACCGGAGCTGCTTGATCGTATTGAATCCATGGAAGACTTTGATGGTGGTGAACCACCAAAGCCAGAGCCTAAACCAGAGTACAAAGAATACAAACCGGAAGTCAGGTCTGCTTGTTGTGGATGCGGTACCTGGCTGAGTGATGAATATAACAAAAAACCTATAGACTTTCTCACGCTTGGTGAAAGTGAAACCTACATAGACTATGGTGATATCCATGGCGAAATGGAAATAATGAATGCAGATGCCTGGAGTAAAAGCGACGATTATTTGTGCAGGGAATGTGCGTTAAAAGGTGGTCTCACAAACCTTATTTATCCGCTGTTTTCCACTATCAGAGAGAATCTTGCCCCATTTTGGACGCAAGCAAATGAAAAATTTCTTTCAATGTGTGTTGACACTACTGAAATTCATGAAACAACTCGCTACATTTGGGTGAAGGCAAGGGTCTTTACAAGAAAGTGTCTCGCAGCGTTTATCGAACAGAATCCATCAGGTAACTTGAACGCTACGATACGTTTTATCTTCGCAGAGATCAGAAGAATTGATTCGGGAAACCTATCGGAGAGGAAATCAAACCCCAGCAGGTTATAATTTATAACTCCAGAAGCATGAATATTTCAAAGGTTGATAAAAGAATGAATACCAAAGAAAATCAAGAACAATTGGAATTTAGACGAAGGGGTTTGATCGACCAATTTAAGCAAATTGATGAACAAACCCGTGAGGTAAGAGCTGATCGTAACCTTGAAGTAGATAGACAGCGACTCATCGGATCCCACCATTTTTCCCGTGCCTCTACGGAATGCATTGATCTCTACACTCATGGATTCTTTATCGCAACTGTTATGACAACACAAGCGGTTAATGAAGGCATTATCAAATTTGTAGCGGCCCGAAACAACCTTAATCAGAAAAACATGAACCACACTGACTTATTAAAAACCCTAAAGGATAAAAGGATTATTTCAAAAGCTTGTTTTGAAGTTTCAGAGCAAATTCGCGGAAGTTACCGAAATGATGTCCACCACATGAATCCACCAGTCGCAAAAATCGACTTCCCAAAATTGGCGAAAAAAAATATCCAGAATCTCGCCGTTATTGAACGCGAAATTTGGGCTACAAATTTTAGGAATGGAAAAATGATTCCTATCCAACCTAAGTACTGGGATACAAACCCAGATGGAACAATCACCGTCAATTTAAGAGGCGGATTTTAGATGATAGCTCACCTCTAAAACGTCATCTTTAGAATGGAGACCCCTAATGAAAAAGATTTTGATTTTCTCAATATTATTCTCTGCGATCACACTGCCTTCTCTTGGTGAGTTATCTGATGACGATCTGAACAGGATCCGTCTGATTGTCAAAGAGGAAGTCAACGCGGAAATAGAGAGTTTTGAGAAGGATATAAAAGAATATATCAATACCAAGAATGAAAGTGTTGAGAAAAGGCTTTCACTCGTTACAAACCTTATAGTCGGACTGATGGCACTCATAGGGATTCCTTTAGTGGTATTGACAGTTATGATAGGCTGGCGGAGCGTAAAAGACAGCACACCGGAGATAAAAAATATTAAGGAACTCACACGCGAACAGATGAAAGAACTTGTTCTTGAACAGATGACAGAATTCACCTCTGAAGATAAGAGGGCAATTGAACAACTCATACGCGACCAACAAGAAAAAATAGAATCTCTTACCCAAGAAATCGAAACACTCAAACAACAAGAAACTGTCAACCCATAAAGACTCTATTTCCAATTTTACTTTTGCCTTGAAACTTCCTGACCTCGCCAATTTGACATCCCCGTAAAAATCTGCTATACTCTGCACCATTCAATTCATAGGAGTTATCTCTGAATGTACAACCTACACGGAAAAGTCGCCTTAGTGACAGGCGCGGGGGGCAAAAACGGCATCGGACGTGCCATTGCGACCCGGTTGGCGAAAGAGGGTGCGGATGTCGCTGTCAATGATATGACTGAACATCCCTACGCAGCGGATCAGGCGGACTGGCAAGGATTACCTGATGTCGTGCGTGAAATTGAAGCGATGGGACGACGCGCCATCAGTGTCGTCGCGGACGTTGGGGACACGGAACAGGTGAAAGAGATGGTTGATAAGACCGTTGCGCATTTCGGGAAAATTGATATTCTTGTCAACAATGCCGGAACGCTTGCTGGCAAGGATCGCGTGCCTGTCGTAGACCTAACTGAAGAAGATTGGGACAGAGTACAGCGCGTCAATGTGAAAGGCGTATTCCTCTGTTCACAAGCAGTGGCACGTCATCTCATCGCGCAGGGCACCGGGGGTAAAATCATCAATATGTCTTCTGTTACTGGGAAACGAGGGTCAGCGCGCTTCGCTGCATACAGTGCCTCGAAATTCGCTGTGATCGGTTTCACACAATCGCTCGCGTGTGAACTTGCTCCTTATCGCGTTAACGTCAACGCCATTTGTCCTGGACTTGTGGACACAGAACGCGTCACACATCTGGCATCTGTGCTCATGCCTGGTAATCTTTCCGCTGATGAACAACTCTCGGAATACACACGCCAATCCGAGGCAAATGTACCCTTTGGGCGACTTGCCGAGGGGGCGGATATTGCCAAGATGGCAGCGTTCCTCGCCTCAGACGAAGCCGCCTACTTGACAGGGGTTTCCATCACCGTCTCAGGCGGTTCCGTGATGGACTAAGCATTAACGCAGAATCCGCTGGTCGCTCAGGTCCTTTCCACCGACGGTTTTAACGATAGACGCGCCACGCCATTCCTTGACTTCGAGTTCATGGAAGGCGTTGACGATGTTGTATTGTGTCGGTAGGTCTTCCCACCGCGCTTTATGGAATTGTACGGTCCCTTCACCGCGCCAATGCTCCTTCACAACACGGTTCGGTGTACTCGCAGGCGTTAGCACGGCGTAGGCAATGTCGGCAGTTCCCCATTCACCGGTTCTCGGCATATACTTATAGTGGAGCGTGCCGGTAAGCGGTTGTTCGGCACTCGGCTGTTTTGGTGGAGAAGATGCGGGTTGTATCGGTACTGGCTCTGTTGCTCTCACGTGCATGTCCATAAACTTGAAACCGAGCCAACTCGCGGTGCAGTGTGTTTCGCCGTTGAAAGTTAACGGTTCTGGCAGTTCGCAATAGATTTTGGAGAAGCCTAATTCCTCGCGTCCCGTCAAAATCGGGTCTGTCAAATTTTCCCAGAGCACTGTCAGAAGCGAACCTGTCGCTCGGTCTACTTCACCCTCAAAAACGACTGGAAAACTAACACCAAGGGTGTTATAGCCGCGCCCTGCCAACCACTCAATTTCTTTCATATAGCCGCCTGACACGGATACAACCGGCTCGCCGTTAAGCGAGAAACCTGGGGGTAGAAAAGCCTCCAGTTGTTCGCTATTGGTCAAGAAACTCACTGAAACTGACATCGATTTCGGGTTATCTTTACATTCAAATTTTCTGCCATCGGGGCCGTATCGCGGGCCTGTTCTCGGTCCAAAGTGCGTCGGCATCCGGTACATTGCATTCGGATCAAACTTATATCCCATCTCATTCCCTCCATGCCTGTAATATATTTCTATTCTATCAATATAGAGTGGAATGTCAAGCCCAAAGTATAGCCCTGATGGCTCTGATGTGGATATGGACTTTGTGCGAAAAATATGATATAATACCTTCCAAACAACTATTTCCCTAAAACCGAATCGGTCATTTTATGAAAACGAATAAAAAGAGGGCCTTGTTCTCCTCATTCTTTTCCTCTGTGGGAATATCGGTAAATGTTTTTTACGGGCACACCACACAACTGAAAGGATAATTTGGCTATCTATGCGCATAAAATACAACACGCACGCAGCATTAATAACGCTCATTATCACGGCATGTCTTGTAAGCAGTTGTGAGCGAATTCCGACACAGGTTATTACCACGGAACCTATCGAAAAAGTCGCAGTTGCCGTCATCTCTGAGAAAGACGGAAGCGGTCTGACGGGCAAAGCCACCTTCGCGGCGGTGAATGGAACGGTTCACGTCCGGATTGAAATACAGAATGCATCCCCAGGTTTGCACGCGACGCATCTTCATGAAGGCACCTGCGCCGACGTGGGCGCGCATTGGCATCCTATGGGGGTTTCCGCAGGTACAGTCGGTGTGCCTGTCGCCGAGGCAACACTTGAGATGCCGCCTATCGGTGTCGGTGAAATCGGCAACATTTCAGTCGGTGAAGATGGGACAGGTGTCTTAGAATTTAAAACGCCGCTCTGGTCGCTTGGCGGAGATCCGAGTACCGACATCCTCGGTAAACTGTTACTCATCCACGAGACAGGCGACACGTTCCAGACCAACCCCCACGCACACCATACAGCAATGGCGATGTCAGAGATGCCGACCGACGATGCAGGCACCGCCGGGCATACCCACAATATAGCACAGATGCAGATGGAAATGACGACGGTGGAAACCGCACACGTCTGTACGCTGACGGTATTAGGTCAACGGTTTGATTTGGAACTCGATCACCATCTTCCAGGTCAAACGGTGGATCAGCACAGCCACGACCTGTCGGAACTGCTGTTGAGTTGTTTCTTTACCACTGAACAACTGCTGGATCTGGCGTTTTTGCCTGTGATTGAGTTGACAGAATCGCCGGAGTTTCAAGCACTCTTGGCAAGTGAACCGAACCGTTTAGCTGCTTACCACGAATTTTTTCGCTCTCAAGGCGCGCCTATCGATCCAGATTTCTTCACCAATCAGTATCGAGATACCTTCCCCACCGGCGCACCTGAAGCATTTGAGCAGGAGATGCGGATGCGGTTAACACACCTCTACATCGCATCGGGCATAGATTTTGAGAACCCTGCAGACCTACCGGGTTACAACCAACTCCTCATCACGTTTCTGGACGCTCGGACGACTGCGTGGATGTTAGGCTATTTCCAAGGTGACGATGTGGCGTTTGGTGAGTGGATCGTTGCTGTGCTTAAGGACGTACAAGTTAGGACAGGTGGCGGTGCTCGCATCGGTTGTGGTGTGATTGAATTGGCGGAATAAACATTTCAAACCCCTTGAATTAAACACGGCGTTATGGTATCATGCTGCAAACCCTAAACGGAGTGAGTGCATGAAAATCAAAGACATACAGACAGTCCGAATCAATGTTCCACGGCGAGACATCAAACGCACGGAACCGCGCCGTGAAGCGTGGAATGTCCATGCTGAAGTTGCAAACCCTATGTCGCGCTACCCGCAATACAAACGCCACCGCTCGAGTTGGATGCCGAAGTGGGATCAGGTTTATGTCAAGGTCACCGCTGAAGACGGGACTTGGGGGATAGGCGAAACCTCGTTCGGCACACCGGTCGCGGCAATCATCGATGAACACTTCGCGCCGATGCTGATCGGCGAAAACTGCTTCGCCGTTGAAAAGATTTGGGATATGATGTTCCGTATGTCTAAACCTTACGGTTCACAAGGTTTAACGAGTTGTGCGATCAGCGGTATCGACATCGCATTGTGGGACCTGAACGGCAAGATTAAGAACCAACCCGTCTATGAGCTGCTCGGGGGTCCCTTGCGTGAGAAAATGTTCGCTTACGCCACGGGTAACGATACGGATTGGCAGTTAGAACTCGGATTCAAAGCGGTGAAATTAGCGTGTCCGTATGGCCCCGTAGACGGTGAATGGGGTTTGAAAGAGAACGAAAAATTGGTGGCGAAAACCAGAGAAACGGTCGGGGACGACGTTGAAATTATGCTCGATTGCTACATGGCTTTTGACGTTGATTACACCATCCGTTTGGCGCACCGGCTCCGTCCGTATCGGCTCAAATGGATAGAAGAGTTTCTCATTCCAGAAGACATTGACGGGCTGGTGAAGGTTAGAGAGGCTGTCGATTGGGTGAGTCTGGCGAGCGGCGAGCATCATTATACGCGCTTCCCATTTCAACAGATTATCGAAAGGCGATGCTTGGATATCTTGCAACCGGATACCTTCTGGGTGGGCGGCATCACCGAATGCGTCAAAATCTGCCATCTCGCAGACGCTGCAGGACTCACTGTTATCTTCCACGGTGGTGGACTCCGCCAATCCGGGCTTCATCTGTCCGCTGCGATGCCGAATACGCCTTGGGTAGAATACTACCTCGGTGTCCCACCCGGTGTGCCGTTGGAGGAGACGAAGTTATTTGACGGTGAATCTCTGCCAACGGAGAGTTATATTGCGCCAAATGACGGTCCTGGACTCGGTTTGCATATTGAAGAGGCGTGGCTCACACCCAGAAATCCGAGATAATATGGGACGTTATATCACTTTTTTGTTCTTGTTTTGTTTCTGTATTAACGGCAACGCTGACACACAAGTGCTTATTGATACTGTCATTGCGGTTGTCAATACGGATGCTATCACCCGCAGCGAACTCGAAAATGAGTTTCGTATTGCTGCTATTATGGAAAAGCCTCTTGTTGAGGGACCGACTGCTGTTGAGAAACGCGCTGTCCTTCAGACAATCATCAACCGTAAATTCGTCTTACAGGAATCAGAGCGGATCGGTATTGTTGTTGCTGAGCACGACGTCCGGATAGCTGATAGAATAGCAGAGATTCGCGCAGGATACGCTTCCGAGGCAGAGTTCCAAAGCGTTTTACAGCAATTCCAGTTAGAAATCGAATCCTTAGAGGCGTGGGTCTATGAGCAGCTTATTTACGATGAGTTCTTCCGACGCAAATTTTTCAACGCCGTTAACAGTGCCGAAGTCGAAAAATTAGCCAAATCATACTATGATACCCATAGTACCGAATTTGTTGTACCACCGACGGTCACTTTCAACTCGCTACTTATCGTTATTCCGGAGGGTATATCAGAAACGGAAAAGCAAAATGTGGTGGACCTGATACAAGAACTCAATGGGCATTTACAGCAAAGGAAACCGTTTGAGGCAGTCCGTAAAGCTTATGAGACGCTGTTGACTCTTAAATTTGCGATTTCGACAGTCGAGGCAGACACGCCGTTGGGGGGCATTATAACCGAATTGAAAATTTCTGAGCGAAGTCAACCGATCGGCGTTGCGGAAGGATACCAGATTGTTGAACGCATTCGGCATAACCCGGCGTATCAAAAGACATATTCAGAAGTCAGTGAGGAGATTACAGAGCGGATTCGCCAAGAGGAGGCAGCGCAACGGTTTAAAGCCTGGTTGACTCGACAGAAAGAGGAGAAGACTTGGCATATTTTAGATGATGAACTCACGCGAACAGAAAACAACGGAAAATAAACAGATGCGAGATTATCAGGGCTTAATTCATTGCGAAAACAGACGATCCGGCAGGAGCACGCCTCAGGTAAAATGGGAGCATTGGGTCATCGGCGTACTTCTGTTTTTGTTTGCCACATGGACATCTGGCGATATATTGCGACGGAATATCACAGACGATTCTAAAACGTTTCAGAAACAGTTGAAAGCCGCCCAACACGCATTTCAAGCCGAACAGTGGCAGGAGGCACTCCGTTTATACGGTGCCCTCGCTGAGGCGGCACCAGATGTGCCGATTGTCCATATCGGCGAAGGAGATGCCGCGGCGAAATTGAAAGACTATCCGACCGCGATTACTGCCTTCCAACGCGCCTTGCAACGCCTCTCAACGCAGCAACACGCTGATATCTCAGTCGCTCGCCTCCAATTCATTGTACAAGCCAAACTCGGGGCGGCGTATCATCGCAACAAGCAGCTGGATGAAGCCGATATGTGGTTCCAAAAAGCCGTCAAAGGTGCTGGTGAGGATGCACCGGTGGCGTGGTATGTCGCTTTGGGACAGATCGAAACCGAGCGTGGCAACTTAGAGCAGGCGCGTAGATACTATATTGTCGCAGTGCAATTGCACCCCGAGACGACTGCCGCATACAACAACCTGGGGCATGTCCTTCTCAAACTCAACCGTATTGACGAAGCCGATGCCGTTTTTAGGGCGGCACTCACCGAAGACGCGACACTTGCCAGTGCAGCGTTCGGGCGCGGCGAAGTCGGGATAAGGCGTGGGCAATTCGATGTCGCCCGTCGTTTTTACGAACAGGCACTCCAACACGCACCGCATGAACCGGCATTTCACAAATCGCTCGCAGAGGCCCTGCGCGGTATGGAAAATAGTGAAGCCGCCGAAATCGCCGAAGCGCGTTACCGCCGAACCCTTGCCGAACGCTATCTCCATCAAGCACATTGGTTCATGGAAAAAAAGCAGCTACAGCAGGCGTTAGAACCGCTGCAAAAAGCACTTGAAACGGATGATATGTTTATACCGGCACTGAAAGATTACGCGTATGTCCAGACGCAGCTCGGCGAATTCGCAGCAGCAAAGCAGACGTATCAGCGTGTCCTAACCGTGGAACCCACCTCCCGTCAGGCACTTTTACATCTCGGTATGATAGAAGCCAAACTCGAAAACGCCTCGAATGCTGCAGCGCACTATCTCACGCTCATCAAACACGACCCAGATTTTATGGATACCTACGTACAACTCGCCAATTTACACGAAAGGTCAGGAGACTTGGCAGCTGCCGAGCAAGCACTCACGATGGGAATTCAGCACGAACCGACATGGGCACCCGGGTATTTATGGCGTGGAAAGATTTTCCAAAAGCAGGGCGCGTCTGATATGGTAGAAACCGACTTCCGTCGTGCGATCCAACTGGCACCAGGTGTGCCGTTCCCGAAAGAGGCGTTAGCATCCTTGCTCGCGGCGGACAACAGGAAACTTGCTGAAGCACGAACACTGGCTGAGGCTGCCGTTAAAAGTGATAGCCGACCGTCACACCGTGCCACGCTTGCCTTTGTCTACTATCGTCTCAATCGTATTCCCGACGCACAACGTGAGATTGAAGCTGCTTTCGCCGAAGCACCGAAAAATCCTTATGTTCTAAAAATTCGGTCACAAATCCTGAAAACTGAGTAGCATAGACTGTTAGTCTGTGCATGTATAGGGTACAAACTAAAAGTAGACGCTGCAAAAGAGAAAACGCAATAGACCTTGGAGAACACATAAGTTCTACTGCCTTTTATTTTTTTGTTGTAAATTATCACAAAATATTGTATCATTTAAGTAGGTTGTGTATACACGAAACCGAAGAGTTGGATGAGCGAATCAGTTTATCGCTCTAAAAACCGACAATCTTCACTATTTTTTTACTTCAAAGAAAAAGAAGGAACATTGCAATGCTTAGATTTCAGATAACCTTAGCTGTTATATTGTTAGTCTGTTGTGCCGCACTTATATCTTGCGGGCGCGGACAAGAAATGTTGGAACCGGTTGCTGATGACATGATGGCAACCGATGATATGTCCACGGAAATGATGGACATGATGGACACCATGATGGCTGAAGCCGAGTATAAGTCATGGGCACATGTTACGCTTCCAGCACCGATGATGACCGTAGATGAAGCTGCTGCAGCTATGAATCCTGGCGGAACCGGTGCAGCACACGGTCAGGGGCCGCGTACCGTCTATTTCAACGAGCCCGGGGCTATGGCGAACGCGACAGGGGGACCTTACCCTGTCGGGACCATGATTGTTAAGGAGGTCATGGATGCTACCGACACGTCTCTCATCACAGGAGTCGTAACAATGACGAAAACCGACGACCCGATGTATGATGCGTATAACGGGTGGATCTATGGGACCCCAGAACCGTTGGAAATGGCGCAAGGATGTCACGATTGTCACGTAAAAGCCTCGAAAATAATTATGGAACCAACTGACAGCGTCTTCGTCTCACTCCCCATGGATGAGATGATGGACGACATGACAGACATGACAACTGATGACATGGATAAACAGATGTTCGAGATTACACTCACGAACCTTACGATGGGTGTACACGGTATGAGTGGGCAAACTTTCTCACCCGCGATCTTCGCAGCACATCCTGCTGGTCTTAAACTCGCCGAAGTCGGTCAACCCGCCAGTGAAGCACTTGTCGCACAAGCTGAAGGCGGAAAAACCGATGGACTCGAAGCACTCGTAGAAGCTGCTGGCGCGTACTACATGATCGCTATGAATGAAGATGGATCGCGCAGATATACGATGCCGGGGCAATCTTCGATGGTTACCTTAATGGCCGATAAGATGATGAATTCCTCCCTGTCTGTCAGCTCAATGCTGGTCTCAACCAACGATGCATTCATCGCAGCCATTGACGTACCACTCTTTGATGCAGACGGCATGCCTGTTACAACAACCATCAACTTGATGGCTTACGATGCAGGTAGCGAAGATAACACAGAAAAGGCTTCCGATATTCCAGGGCCGCTCGGCTTGGATGCCGATGCTGATCCCGCAGGTAGCAATGCACGGGTCCCAACTGAAGGCGGCGTGATTATGGCGCACCCAGGAATCCAAGGCGGCGGCGATGTCACTGAAGCATTTGGATGGACAGAACCAATAGCGACGCTGATGATCACACCGGTTGACGCATCTATGGGCGACGACATGGACGATATGGATGACATGGGCGCCGACATGGATAATGGCGGAGCCCAATAGTTCATCTCCGAACACTTAACCAACAACCGTAAGAAAAGGATTGCGCACCACACGACGCGGTGCCCAATCCTTTTCTTATTCCATTTCTGTTACATATCTCTCTTTACGTAGAACAAACTTTTAGTTTGTTCCGCAGTGCTACACATTTCATGAAAACCGATGATAACGAAAAATAACTTTAAAGACCTGCTCAAAACCTTAGACTTCACGGAAGAAGGGAACACCCTCCAAAAATCAGACGGTGAAGTCGATTTGAAGGTGGACTTCAGCAAACAAAGACTGATTTATCCAGAAGACAAGGGGTTAATCGTCAGCCGACGAGACACATGCAACTTCTCACACCCAGAGAATTTTGTCGTATTTGAATGCGTTCATCGCCTATTGGAAAAAGGGTATAAACCTGAGCACTTAGAACTCGAACCCAGATGGAGAGTCGGGCGCGGGGCAAGTGGTGGACGTGCCGATATATTGGTTAGAGATCACGAAAATAATCCATTGCTGATTATTGAGTGCAAAACAGCAGGCGACGAATTTCATAAAGCATGGAACAAAACCCTGCAAGACGGCGACCAACTTTTCAGTTACGCACAACAAATCCGAAAAACACAATATCTCTGTCTTTATGCTTCTGATTTCGTGGAGAATAAGGTCCGCATTGATCAAAGAATTATCGCCCACCGCGATGATGAGAATGTTTTGGCACAAGATGAAACATCACAGTCTTTCGCTGAGGCAGCTGATGTCGAAGACCGTTATACCGTTTGGCGTGAAATCTACCAATTGGGACATGCCGAAAACGGTATCTTTGAAAAAAACGTTCAGGCTTACCAGATCGGGAAAAACAAGCACACCCTCGCCGAAGACACTAAAATTATTGATGCCGTCGATAAAGAGAGGAAATACCACGACTTCCGGACAATCCTAAGAAAGCACAACATCGCACGACGCGAACACGCTTTTGAGGTACTCGTGAACTTGTTCTTATGCAAACTCGTTGACGAAGAAGAAAACCAAAATGACTTGCAATTTTATTGGAAAGGGGTGACCTACGACAACTACTTCGATTTCGTCGACAGATTGCAAAATCTCTATCAAAAAGGGATGCGTAAGTTTCTAAACGAGGAAATCAGTTATATCAGTAACGAACAAATTGATAACGCTTTTTGGACAGTCAAAAATAGACGCAACGCCACAAAACAACAAATTCAACGCTATTTTAGAGAACTCAAATTTTTCTCCAACTCTGCTTTTTCATTTCTGGACACCCACAACGAGGCACTCTTTAAAAGAAATGCCAAAGTCCTATCAGAAGTCGTGCAAATGTGGCAGGGGTTACGGCTTAAAGCAGAAGTGCCAAATCAATTTTTAGGCGATATGTTTGAAATGTTCCTTGATGACGGGGTCAAGCAATCCGAAGGTCAGTTTTTCACACCGTTACCTATCTGCAAATTTATCGTAGCGTCCTTGCCACTCGCTCAAAAAATTAGTGAGAACACCGAACCACCTAACGCGATTGATTACGCTTGCGGCTCAGGACATTTCCTAAATGAATACGCCCATCAGATAAAACCGTTAGTTAAAGCATCATACAGAAACCTAACCGACTATTACAGTCAAATCACCGGCATTGAAAAAGAAGATCGTTTAGCAAAAGTCGCCAAAGTTGCCGCCTATATGCACGGTCAACAGCAGATTCAAATACTGGATGCTGATGCCCTCACATCTCATCCTGAAATTCAACGAGAGGCGTACGACATCCTAATAGCAAATCCACCTTTCGCAGTCGAAGGTTTTTTACAAACCTTGAACGACACCGATAAGAAAGAATACCAACTCATTCAAACAACAGGCGAAAAGAGCAATACCGATAACGTTGAATGCTTCTTTTTAGAACGGCTGCGCCACCTCATGGCACCCGGCGGGGTAGTCGGTGTGATTGTCCCTTCCAGCATCTTGTCCAACACAGAGGCTGTTCACAACCGAACGCGTGAGATTTTGCTCCAATTTTTCGATATAGTGAGCATCGCCGAACTCGGAAGCGGCACCTTCGGAAAAACCGGCACCAACACAGTCGTGCTTTTTCTAAAACGAAAAACACAAAGACCAGAGACCGCTGAACATTACCGCAACCGCGTAACAGACTTCTTTGAAGGCGACACCGAAAATCAAGCGTATCAAGATGAATACTTGATTAAAGCCTATTGCAAGCATATCGAAATCCCATACCAAGAATACATTAAACTTTTCGCCCAAACCAGTCTTGATCCGCTTTCCGACCTATTGGAATACGACATCTTCAAAGACTATAAACAAGCCTTCAGTCAAAGTACGAAGATAAAAAACCTGAAAAAATCCAAGACCTACAAGGAAAAAACACCTGAAGAACAATCCGAAGAGCTAACACAGCGTTTGATCGCGTATCTACACAAGATAGAAAAAGAGAAACTCTACTACTTCATCCTCGCACACCAGCAGGAAAACAGGGTGCTAATTGTCAATGCACCAAATACTAAGAGAGAGCAGAAGCAATTTTTAGGCTACGCATGGAGTGAAAGGAAAGGGGACGAAGGCATTAAATACGAAGGAAACGCCAAAACTGTCAACGATATTGTTACACCCCTATTTAACCCAAAAGACTTATCTATAGACGACACTACGAAAATAAACACCGCGATAAAAAATAACTTTATCGGTGAAATCACCGACCCGCTTCCTGAACACTGCCACCATGCCAAACTCACCGATCTGTTGAATTTTAGCCGCGTAGATTTTGATAAAATCATTAACTTAAACCCACAACAGAATACGAATATTGAAACGCAATGGCCATTGGTGAGGTTAGGAGAAGTTGTAGAAACCCAATATGGATACACTGCAAAGGCTGGAGATGAAGGAGATGTAAGGTATCTAAGGATCACTGACATTACTGGAGAGGGCCAATTAAAAAATACGAATAAAAAATATATCAATCCATCGGAGCAAATTATCCAAGATTATACGCTGAACCCGAATGACATAGTCATTGCACGAAGTGGTAGCACAGGTAGAATGTTGTTGTATAAAGGTATAGACG
>VXZK01000009.1 GCA_009845545.1 Candidatus Poribacteria bacterium | reverse complement strand
CCATCATAGGTAAACAAGAATCCGAATGTGCCCAAGAATATCAGCGCAATCATGAACTGTCCGATTGTGTTCCGGTTTCTATAAAAAACGTTAATCATCATCTTTTCCTTTCCCCGCGAGGGGTGTTTGTAAAATATCAACAGTTACGGAAAATGTCAAGCATATAAAATTTAACCTGTTTTATCTATCAACCCGGTTATCGCGCACGGTGCGCGGAGCAGGGGAGCCAGCAGTGAGGACATCCTCACTGCAACAAAAATAGCCCGCGACGGGAGCCTCCGTGCGAGACAGAGGGCGCGCGAGCGTGAAGGCAGCAAGAGGGACGTGAACCTTTCCGAGACTGCCTTGTGATATGAAACACTTAAAATATATGGGGGGGGTAAATAGCGAATCCAGTGAACATGCGAGTCCAGAGGGCATCACCCTTGGACAAATGTGTGCACACGTGCGTGGAAACTTTTGGCACGTTTATTTTTTGTGGTGTGGTATTTGCATGCGTCTTCAATCGCAATTCCCCAATGAAAGGTGTAGATCGTTTCTATGACGGTGGCATTTTTCGGTTTTGCCACCCTATTTACGCCTAATTATGCCTTAAATCACAAAAAATGTCAAACTTTTTTTATTGTTGCACAGCCTAACAGGAAACGATGCTACGGGCCACAGCCTAATGGCTATCGTTTATTCCGCCTCACCGGTTCGCAACACAACGTAACTTCGATACCGTTCTGCATGTATCTCACCGACTTCAACGGCATCTTGGATAGCGCAATCAGGTTCAGCGACATGGGCGCAGTCGCTGTATTTGCATTGACCGAGATGCGGTTCCATTTCAGGAAAGTAGTATTCGAGGTTCTCAGTGTCCACACCCCACAAGCCGACCTCTCGGATACCCGGTGTGTCCGCAACTTCACCGCCAATTTCGAGCGAAAAGAGTTCAACCAGCGTGGTTGTATGCCGTCCTTTTTGCGTTTTGATACCGACTTCAGCGGTTCGTAAACCCAAATCCGGTTGGATCGCGTTCAGCAGGCTGGACTTTCCTACCCCGGATGCCCCGATGATAACACTGAATTTATCGCTTAAGACATCCTGAAGCGCGTCTAAACTTTCAGGTGTATGGATACTGGTATAAAGGACCTGATACCCTAATTTCTCATAGTTCGTAAAAGTCTCGGTAAGTGCCTCGAGTTGGGTTGCGTCCACTAAATCCATCTTATTGAGGCATATCACTGCGTCCATGTCGCCGGCTTCAGCCAAGATTAGGAATCTATCCAGTGTCCGAAAGTTAAGGGGCGGCATGAATGTAGATGCGACGGCTACGATTTGATCGGCATTGGCAACAATAACCTGTTCGATGTCGCCCTGCCTTCCGGCGTATTGCCGTGAGAACTTCGTCTGACGGGGCAGAATATCCTCTACCACTCCTTCTTCGGCATCCAGCTGCGTGAAGACAACTTGGTCACCGACAGCCACCGGATCCGCATATATCCTGCGCCCAGTTTCTGAGCGATGTCTCCGTTTGAGGGTGCCGCGGAGTGTACATCGCAGGATAATATCATCGTGCTGAACGTCATAAAATCCTGTTCGCGCTCGGATGACTCTCCCTTGTTCACGTGTGAGGATAAACACCACCTCCAAGAGTTTATCAGATATATGCCTTCATCGTTTTCAAAGCGACCTCAATATCTTCTTCAAAGTTGTCAAATTTGCACTCGCACGAGATGCGGCCGTTATAGCCCGCTTTTTGAAGTGCAGCGAAAAAATCTGTAAAATCAAAATCGTCGTTTCCGGGGTAGGCGCGTTTCACAGGCTCTGCAATGTGAACATGGGCAAGCCATTCAGCGGCGTTGATGATATTTTGCATCGGCTCTTCTTCCTGATAGATATGATAGAGATCCGCTAATGCTTTGATACCCGGACGATTCACCCGTTTTGCCATTGCGACGCCATCTGCGACGGTTCGGAGGATATTCCCTTCTCGCAAGCAAATCGGTTCAATGACGATAATCATGTTATGATTTTCCGCGTGATCTGCAGCCATATCAAGGAATTCAGCGATCTGTGCCAAGGCGCGTTCGCGTGAGTATCCGTCCGCTATGTTTCGGGAACCGCTACTCCCGTAAACGATAACTTCTCCGCCAATTTCACTGGCTCTGCGGCAGGTAGTCTCGACATAGCGCGACAAACGTGGAAAATCGACAGTATCGCCTACGACGCGTAGATCGCCAGGGATGAAGCCTGCGTAAGCCTCCGGTTTTAAAGGGGCGTTCGCCGCCTGCTCGCGGATTTTCTGAAATTCGGCTTCGTCTGACTCAGGTATCAACGCGGCGCGTACGCCTAATTCGATGTAATCATACCCAACTTCTGCAAGCCGATTGACGTTTTCTAAACTGGTACAGATCCCAAATCGCATGTATTCACTCCTTCTTATCTGTGGATTTAAACAAATGGGATAACCGAGCGTATTAGAGTTTCGCCGACAACAATTAACAGTGCCACGAGAAATGTGTTGAAAAATCCGTTAAGTTCAAATCCAGGGACGACTTTATTGGCAATTCCGAGCAGAAAAGCTGTGATGACGAGGTACGCCGGAAATTTTACGACCGAGAGCAATAAATCAGGGAAGTGGGACGTACACCCTAAGGCGTGGATAAGTTTCTCATGAAAGCAGTTCTCACACCCCAACGCATGGATGATGTCAATAGGTGGATTTCCCATCAGAAAAGTTCCTATTCCATTTAAGAACGCAATGTGCATCACAAGGAGTGTGAGGATGGTTTTGATACCCCCGAATCCTAACGCGACCGATATGGCTATTAACCGAGTATCAACTTTGACTGTCGGCAAAAAGTGGACGACGCCGAAAACAGTTGCACTCAGGAGAATTAGACTTAGGATATATGAGACTGCGGTTTTCGGACTCGTACCAGATTCTGCAACGAGGGGTCTCACAGGTCCCGCGCGTGCCATCAGTGCCTTGAGGTTGTTTACTGGGATGGCGAAATTGAGGTTTTGTCCGTCGTCCCGGGTCTCAGCAACAATACCTATCACTTCACCTGCGCTGTTTAGAATCGCGCCCCCGCTGCTGCCCCGCGAAATCGGTGCATTAAACTGTAGCACTTTACCATGCACCCGGGGAGTCCCCTCGGGGTGGATGTTGCTAATGTGCCCTTGTGAAAATGTTCCTTCTAACCCGCGCGGGTTACCGACAGTGTAAACCGTTTCGGAAATCTCAACTGTGTCGCTGTTACCGAGCGGTAGTGCCGGGATGCTGTAGTTTGCGACCTTTAGTATCGCAAGGTCATGTTCCGGATCAATGGCGGTATACCCTTCGATTTCAAACCGCCTCTGATCATGGACGAGTTTCGCGCTCCCCTTTGCGGCTTTTTGGATAACGTGGTAGTTGGTCGCGATCAATCCGTTGCCGACGAAGAAACCGCTTCCCTGTCCTGCTGGGCTGTTGCCGGCATCTCTCATTTCCAATAGCACTGTGGAACCCGCGGCTGTTTCCCATATCTGCTGAGCGGTTTGTGCGCTTGCCAGAGTTATGAAAAAAGTTAACAGGAGCACCGAGGCGATACAATTACCTAACAGTCTTCCGTTTTTCATAGTGTGTTTCTTCCTTGATTTATTCGCAATCAGTAGTTTTGGACTTGAAATCGGAAAATAGGGAGACAATTATCTCCTTATTTCAATAAAAAAGCGGCGTTGATTTTTTTCAAGTTCCCTTTATTTTTATTGTATCAGGAAACCTAAGAAAAAAGCAATTCTTTTATCGGATGCCTCAGAGCCATTCAATTTTCATGGCGTGGATCTGGAACTTCTGCTAATATATCAAGCAAGTGGAAACCAGAGGAACTGCTTGTCATGATTCACCTGAAAAAATAGGTTTGCTTTTTAAGGTGAAGGATAGCAGATATTAACAGATGTGAAAAATATCACAAAAAATTCTGAAAACTGAATAGCCCTGGGATCTATGGGGCTTTCTGCTATATTTTGCTATACTTTTCTCAGAAAAAAGGAAAGCCGAAGATGAAGATGAAAAATCTCTCCGAAAGATATACCCGCACCTGAAACGATGGTTCTTGGTGGTTATCAGTGTCTACCTTTTCTGGACATTGGTCGGTCTCTTGGCACAGCTCATCGTCTGGCTACGGACACGGTAAGGACTTCTCGACGGTGGCGCGAATGACAAACAGACGCAGAGACGACTGACGCGTTTGTTGAAAAGGGTTCGTTGTGTTTCAGACATCGGTGCTCTGACTACTGCGCCCAGTGATAAGAATACGTCCGCCCATTGTGCGTGCAGGTCCCGTTAGAGCAACGCGTGAACGACGTGCCACAACGACGACACGTTTTACTCGTCTCGTGATTGTTGGTTGCATTCGGATAACACGTCCAGTAGGTCGAACCGCAATTGCTACACGACGAGACGCGGTGTTCGAGACGACTGCTGACGCTCGCACCACACGCTGAACGCGCACAAGCGACCGTTGACGGTGCGGGTGGCGGTGGGGGT
>VXZK01000133.1 GCA_009845545.1 Candidatus Poribacteria bacterium | reverse complement strand
TTGTTTCCACCTATAACTTTAGGATATTTACCCTATTTAATCAATCAATTTTGGCTAAGGTATTGATTGATACGACAGCGTTTAAAGAGGGCGGTGTCCTCACTATTGAGCTCTGGATCGGGAGTGCAGAGGCTGCGGGGGCTTTTATCCTGTTTGAAAACGACGGCGAACTCGCCGCGGACAGAATGCCGAAAGTTATACTGACCGCAGCATCAGGGATCGTCCCCGGTAAATCGGGGCGGCTCACGCACCGTTTTGATAAAGGCGGACGCTTTAAGTTGGGCGCTACCGGTAATGCATTCAGTGGGAAAGGGAAGGTCAATTCTTTTCTCGCAAAAATCTCTATCAATTCCGAAACTCAATAGCCCCGTTCCAAATGCTAAACATTTGACACCAACCGTAGTTTCCTCTATAATATCCGCATGCCACGTAAAAATAAAATTCTCAACATCGGTGATACAGCACCGTTATTCGCGCTGCCATCACACCAAAGAGATGACATATCTCTTGAAGCATACCGAGACGCGCAACATGTCGTCTTAACTTTCTTTCGAGGCACCTGGTGACCGAACAGTCGTCGTCAGTTGTCGGCAGTGCAGGCGAATATCACGGCTTACGAAACATATAACGCCACACCGCTCGGTATCGCGGGGCAGTGGCCCCGTGAGCTTCGCGGTTACGCCGATAAAAACGGTATCACATTCCCGTTACTGGTGGATAAAACACGAAGCACCATCAAAAGTTACGGCGTCTATCACTGGCTCAGCCTTGAGGCATACAATATCGCACGTCCATCAACCTTTATTATTGACAAAACAGGCGTTATCAGATACATGTATATCGGTACACACCAATTCGATCTCGTCCAACAGACAGAAGTTCTCGAATCTTTGAAAGCACTGGCGATCAGTCATCAACAGTCAGCCATCAGCAATCAGTAAGTCCTGCGACTCAGCGGTTGCTCCTACAGCGGAATGTTGCAATTTGACATTCGCGCCTATTGAAGAACTGAATGCCCTTAAAGAAATGTTTTTGATTTCTAACGCAAATATGATATACTATGTAGAAACAGACATTCGGTGTGAGTAACATATCGTTATGGACGCAGCACATATAGCCTTCATGCAACGCGCGCTGAAGCTGGCGGGGCAAGCAAAAGGACGCACCAGCCCCAATCCGCTCGTCGGGGCGGTTATTGTAAAAAACGGTAAGATTATCGGTGAAGGTTATCATCAGAAAGCGGGAACCCCGCACGCCGAGGTCCATGCGCTGAACGCCGTAGGCGAGAACGCCAAAGGCGCGACACTTTACACGAATCTTGAACCGTGCTGCCATTGGGGACGCACCCCGCCTTGCACAGAAGCACTGATTCGCGCACGTATCGCTGAGGTCTACATCGCAGCCGTTGATCCGAATCCGAGTGTTGCGGGCAAGGGAGTGCGTCAACTTGAAAAGGCGGGCATCTGTGTCCATGTAGGCGTGTGTCAGCGGGAAGCAGAACAATTAAACGAGGTTCACACGAAATACATTCAGACCGGTCTGCCGTTTGTTATCCTGAAGATCGCCATGAGCCTTGACGGAAAAATAGCGACCGCTTCTGGTGAATCACAATGGATTACGTCCGAGGCGTCGCGACACCGCGGTCATGAGATTCGGGATGCCGTAGATGCGATCCTCGTCGGCAGGGGCACAGTCGCGAGTGATAACCCCAGCCTGACAACGCGGCTTCAGAACAGACAGGGCCTGGATGCGGTCCGTATTGTGATGGATTCACACGGGAGAACGTCCACGGACGCGCGCATTTTTAACGTTGAAAGCAGTGCCGGTGTTATGGTTGCTGTAACATCAGGAGCACCTATAGAAAACATCAAAGCACTCGAAGCGTCAGGCGCGGAAGTTATAACTGTGCCAGAGGCACACGGAAACCGAGTCTGTTTTAAGGGGCTGATGGAGATATTAGGCAAACGTGAAATAACGAGCCTATTGATAGAAGGCGGCGGCAAAATCAACGCATCCGCTGTCGCAGCCGGCATCGTTGATAAGGTCATGTGTTTCGTTGCACCTATAATCATTGGTGGACAGAACGCGCCTGGACCTATTGGTGGTGAAGGGGTTGCCAGTTTGATGGATGTGCCTCACTTGCAGCGACTCTGTATCACGCAGATGCCGGGTTCCGATTTTCTCATCGAGGGGTATCTCTAACATGTTTACCGGGATTGTTGAAGAACTCGGCACCATCAGAAACATCCAACGTAAATCCGAAGGCGCTATCCTCGACATTCAGGCGCGGCACGTTCTCTCCGATGCGGAAATCGGTGACAGTATCGCCGTTGACGGTGCTTGTCTCACCATTCGTTCGCTTGTACCGGAGGCGTTCACCGCGGATATATCTGCTGAAACGCTACGCCGCACGACATTAGGCGAACGGATCGTCGGTGAACAGGTTAACCTTGAACGCTCACTCCGGTTAAGCGACAGATTAGGCGGACACCTTGTACTCGGACACGTAGATGAGGTTGCTACGATCTGCGGGTGGAAAGACGAAGGCGATGCCTCCCTGATGCTGGTAACAATGAGCGACAATATCAGACGCTACCTCGCCTACAAAGGGTCTATCACTGTTGACGGTATCAGCTTAACTGTATCCGGCATCCACGCTGATGCCTTTGAAGTTGCTTTGATTCCGCATACAAAGCAGGTCACAACTTTAGGGACAAAACGGAACGGGGCAAAGGTCAACCTTGAAGTTGACATCGTTGCGCGTTATATTGAAACGCTTCTCAAAAATCCTGAAGCGGAGAAGGGGTGGACCGAGCAACCCCCTTCCGATACACTCAATTTGAGTTTTTTAGCGAAACACGGCTATATTAGTTAACAGTTATCAGTTTTCGGTTAAGAGGTTTCTTGTGGCAATAACATATTGTGTAACCACCACAAGCATTTACCGACCACTGACAACTGAAAACTGACAACCATTACCTCCGATAACTGATAACGATAAAATGGTAGGCAAGAATGCCAGACACATTTAATACTATTCCTGAAGCACTCTCCGCAATCGAAAACGGGGAGATGATTATCGTCGTTGATGAACCCGACCGTGAGAACGAAGGCGATCTCATCATGGCGGCTGAAAAGGTGACAGCAGAGACTATTAATTTCATGGCGAAATACGGCAGGGGGTTGATCTGTCTACCGACCTGTTCAGAACGTCTCGCCGAACTTGAACTCCAACCCATGGTCGCCGCGAATACAGCGCAGATGCAGACGGCGTTTACTGTCACTATTGACGCGAAAGAGGTGACGACCGGTATCTCCGCGCAAGAACGCGCATACACGATCCAGAAATTCGTTGATGCTGATGCGGTACCCTCAGACTTCGTTCGGCCCGGGCACATCTTCCCGTTAGATGCGAAACCCGGTGGTGTCCTCCGGCGTGCTGGACATACTGAAGCCACCGTCGATTTAGCGCGGATGGCGGGTTTATATCCGGCAGGGGTCCTCTGTGAGATACTCAACGAGGACGGCACCATGGCACGCGTCCCGGAATTGATGGTGTTCGCCGCGCAACATGAACTTAAAATTATCACAATCTCTGACCTGATCGCATACCGCCGCCAGACAGAAACGCTTATTAGACGCGTCGCAACGGCGGATATACCCACCGCACACGGCGAATTTAAACTCTACGCCTACGAAAGCACAGATACATCCGGTGAAAGTGTCGAAACTGATAAAACGCACATCGCCCTCACAAAAGGCGATATCGCCGATGCCACTCCGCTTTTGGTCCGCGTGCATTCGCAATGCCTAACGGGTGATGTCTTCGGTTCACTGAGATGTGATTGTGGTGAACAACTCGAAATCGCACTCCAAACCATTGAAAAGGAAGGCAGAGGCGTGGTCCTCTATATGCGGCAAGAAGGCAGAGGGATGGGACTCAAGGGGAAACTCCGTGCCTATCAGCTACAAGACAATGACGGATTAGATACCGTCGAAGCAAACGAACACCTCGGCTATCCTGCGGATTTGCGAGATTACGGCATCGGTGCTCAGATATTAGCCGATTTAGGCGTTCAAAAAATGCGTCTAATGACAAACAATCCGCAAAAGGTAAAAGGATTAGATGGCTACGGACTTGAAATTGTTGAACGTGTGCCACTCCAAACCAAACCGAATCCCTTTAACCGCAGATATTTAGAAACAAAACGTTCTAAACTGGGACACCTCCTCCTTGACGAGGAATAAAGAATAGGAGAGTTATCAGTTAACAGTTTTCAGTTACAAGAGACATTTGATTGTCCAAGCTGCCTCTTTAACTGACGACTGAAAACCGAAAACTGAAAACCAGTAAAATATGCCAAACGTCTACGAAGGACATCTTCTCGGCGAAGGACTCACATTCGGCATTGTTGTCAGCCGATTCAATAGTTTTGTTACTGAAAAGCTCCTCGCTGGCGCGTTAGATGCTCTAAAACGGCACGGCGTTGACTTGGATCAGGTCGATATTTTTTGGACTCCGGGTGCCTTTGAGATTCCCGGCATCGCCAAACGCCTTGCAGAGTGTCAGAAATACGATGCTGTCCTCTGTCTCGGTGCAGTCATTCGCGGTGCGACCCCGCACTTTGATTACGTCGCTGCTGAAAGTGCGAAGGGTATTGCGCAGTTATCCGCCAGTACGGGTGTCCCTGTTATCTATGGTGTCATCACGACAGATACAATAGAGCAGGCACTTGAACGCGCCGGTATCAAGGCAGGCAACAAGGGTTCTGAAGCTGCTGTCGCCGGAATTGAAACAGCCAACCTCCATAAAACAATTGAAAAAGTCGTTATATAAGTTATCGGTTATCAGTTGTCAGTCACTCGCCGGGCATTGACAATCGTTTGCAACTGCCACAACGCCCCCTTAACTGGTAACTGAAAACTGAAAACTAAAAACTAAAAAATATGATTGCAATTATAGACTATGACGCGGGCAACCTTACGAGCGTCGCGCGTGCGTTGACACATCTTGGAGATAAAAATGAGATTACCGCCGCTGCTGAAACGATCCTCGCAGCGGATCGCGTCATTTTTCCAGGTGTCGGTGCCGCAAAAGCCACGATGCAAACCTTACAGAAACGCGGGCTCAATCAGGTTTTGACAGACTTCTATCGCACCGGTAGACCTATGCTCGGCATCTGTATCGGTATCCAGATCCTTTTTGAGCACAGTGAGGAAGAAGATGCCAAATGCTTAGGGCTTTTACCCGGATACGTCCAGAAATATCCCCAAACATATCCGATGATAGATACAGCAAAGAAAACCGAAACATTAAAAGTGCCACAAATCGGGTGGAACGAAGTACATCAGACGCAATCACACCCAATCTTTGAAGACGTTCCAAACCCTGCGCACTTCTATTTCGTCAATTCTTACTATCCTGTGCCAGAGGCAGCGGACATTGTGATTGGAAAAACGGAGTACGGACTTGAATTCTGCAGCGCGATTGCACACGATAACCTCATCGCAACCCAGTTCCACCTCGAAAAGAGCGGACGCGTCGGATTAAAAATGCTCAATAATTTCCTGAAGTTTTAATGATTGTTGAAGTTTTATACCGCAAACTGTCAGTTTGTGGGAAGCTGCTACAGGTAATCTAACAAATTCTTTTATGAGCTAAAATATTGATTTATACGATTGTGGTTCGCGACACCTTATGAAACATCTCAATTTACTGAGGAAACGGTGCAAATTCATCGAAAACCCGTTTTGGACAACGGACAAAACGGAGCGAAAACCCAGTAATTAAAAGAATGCTAACGTTTTTTTTGGCACTGTTTGTACTACTTATCAATATTAGTACACATCTATTTCAGATGCAGGCATACTACCCCGCTGCGAGTCACTGCTACTACGGGGTGATGATCCTCGCGGTTATATACGCTCGCCCCCGCGAACAAAACATTCTGTTCGGTATCACAGCCGTTGCGAATTGGGTCTACGTCTTCCGCTACCCGACTCAGACAGGGATCATCATTATTGCGCTGCTCTATCCGTTTCTGGTGTTTGGTATTATCCATATCATCCGTCAATTCCAAACCCAGCGACGCAGCCGTGTCGAAGAGATGGAGGAGATACATAGCGTCAACGCGAATTTAGAAAAACAGATAAGAGACATCTCTACGCTTTTTGAGGTGAGTCAAGCGGCGAACGCGAACCTTGAACTGCAGGGACTCTTTCAGCGTATCATTGAGATTTTGTCTAAACGCCTTGGTATATACCGCGGTGCTTTGCACCTCTATGAAAACGGGAAGGTCGTGACTTCGGTAGAGGCCGTCTTAGGGCTCACCCCAGCGGAAATGAAACGCGGCACTGACGATCAAATGGAAGACATCCAGAAACAGGTGCTTACATCCGGTAAAGCGATCGGTGTGCCACAAACCCGAAATCCGCGGAGTTATATTAAATTTTTTGAGCCGGAACGTGTCGAATCCAAAGATGCAATCGCTTTTTGGTGTATCCCGATTATTGTGGAAGAACACGTTATAGGTACATTGACAATTGACAAGGCTTCAGATGAATTTTCAGCAGAGGACGACCGGCGGCTCTTAACCATTATCGCCTCAACGATCGCTCAGCGTGTTAAAATCCAGCAGACAATCGATGCACTCGTCGAATCAGAACGCATGGCAACACTCGGAAGGTTAGTCCGAACGATCGCACATGAAGTACGAAACCCGTTGGGCAGTATCCGACTCGGCACCCAACTCCTCCAACACACTGAGACGGAAGCAGATTCAGAAGTCGGAACGTATTCCGATAAAGTACAACTCTCTCAAGATGAGATTCAGGAATACACGGCTATCATTATCAAAGAGGTAGACAGGCTGAATCGGTTTATTGAACAGTTGCTTGCTTTCAGTAAACCGGCGATGCAACTCGCGAAACAGACCGACATCCATCAACTGCTTGAGAGTAGCCTCGCTATCTGCCGTCCTGAATTGGAGCATCACGCTATCACAGTCGCCACGCAATACGACAACAACTGCCCACAAGTGAATATAAACGAAGACGGTATAACACAAGTGCTCCTGAATCTATTCTACAACGCCATTGAAGCGATGGATACAGGTGGGACATTGGCAATTCAGACAGAATATCCGCCGGAAAAGGAAATCATCCACGTACGGGTCCAGAATGACGGTCCCAGCATTCCACCTGAAGATATTCCAATGCTCTTCGATCCATTCTATACCACGAAACAGAAAGGTACCGGGCTCGGGCTTTACATTAGCCAAAAGATTCTTGCCGAACACCAAGGGCACATTGAAGTTGATGTGAATCTCGAAATCGGCACGGCGTTTATCGTATCCCTCCCCGTACATTAGCAACCTATAGTTGTGTTTACAAACGCATAAGGCAATAGAGAGCAATCATAACGAACCACAAGGGAAACTAAAAAGCCGAACCGAAAGGGAATATAAAAAACAAAAACGCAGCATGCAACAACGGCGCATGCGGATATACGGAGAGAACGCTTGAAATCTCAAACGCACCTAACCGAACCGCAAGGAAATATAAAAATATGTCAAATTTAGTGCTTATCGCTGACGATGATGATAGTCTTCGACACATACTCGCCGTCACCCTCGAGAAGGCAGGATATGAGACCCTGAAAGCGAGAAACGGCGCGGAGACGCTCGCGTGTGTCAAAGAGACAAATGTTGATGTCATCCTGCTTGATATCTGGTTAGGCGACGCAAACGGGCTTGAACTCATTGAGGATATCCAGCAGTACAATAGCACCGCCTCAATCATTATAATCACCGCACACGGTACAACGCAAACTGCTATTGATGCTGCAAAACAGCGCGCTTATGGATACCTCACCAAACCGATTGACCAGAAGCAATTACTTGACCTCGTCTCACGCGCAGCCGCTGCAACGCATCAGACGAAGACCGTTAAAACATCAACATCACCTGATTTCGACAGACATGGAAAAATGGTGGGACAGAGTCCGGCAATGCAGGAAGTATACCATAAAATCGGGCGTGCCGCTGTCAGCGATGAAACCGTTCTTGTTTTAGGAGAAAGCGGTACGGGTAAGGAACTCGTCGCCCAATTGATCCATCAAAACAGCCGCCGTGTTCACAACCCTTTCGTCGTTGTTGATTGTGGTGCGATGCCTTCGAGTCTTATTGAGAGTGCGCTCTTCGGACACGTCAAAGGCGCGTACACCGATGCCCACAGTGCGAGAAAAGGGAAATTTCAACAGGCGGATAGCGGCACAATCTTCCTTGACGAAATCGGAGAATTGCCCATTGAAGTCCAGATGAAACTGCTGCGGGTCCTACAGGAACGCGAGGTGGAACCGATGGGTGGCACCGAAACACACGCTGTCGATGTCCGAATCATCGCCGCTACGAACCGCCGCCTTGAAGCCGCAATCGCACAGAAATCGTTTCGGGAAGACCTCTACTATCGTCTCAATGTCATCCCAATTTCGCTGCCGCCGTTACGGGAACGCAAAGAGGATATACCGGAACTCGTAGATCTGTTTACACGCCAATTTGTTGAAGAATACCAATTGCCTGAAATCGGCATATCCACAGAAGTTGTTAAACAACTGACGACTTATGATTGGCCCGGCAACGTGCGGGAGTTAGAAAACGCCATCAAGCGCGCACTCGTCATGTGTTCCGGGCAAATGCTATTACCTGAACACTTTGATCCAATCTTAGAGAAATCGACACCCATAAGCGAGCCTGGCGATCTCAATACTCAGGTTCATGCGATGCTCCAAGCACACATTGAACAGTATATGGAATCCGATGTACCGCTGGGCGAACTTTACGCTGAAATCCGAGAGGTTTTTGAGAAACCGCTCTTTAAAATTGTGCTTGAGCACACCAACGGAAACCGGAGTAAAGCGTCAGACATTCTCGGTATTAACCGAAATACACTTCACACGAAACTCGTTGAATATCAACTTGTTTCATAGGAATAGTGGAAGAAGAGAAAACGTATGGATTTAGCAAAAGTAATTGGCACTGTTGTTGCCACCCGAAAAGATCCGAGTTTAGAAGGCACTCGCCTCCTCGTCATCCAACCTTTAGACGAGAAACAGGAGCCGATTTCGGAGCCACTCGTCGCAGTTGATACACTCAACGATGCCGGGGTCGGTGAAATCGTCTACATCGTCACAGGCGGTGATGCCGTCAGCGTTATACCCGGAAAACGGATGCCGGTGGATGTAGCCATTGTCGGCATTGTAGATTCTCTCTCTGTGACCCATGCAGCGAGTACCTCAGAAGCAACACCGCCAGAAACGGAGACGTAAAAATGTACATCGCCAAAGTAATCGGAAAAGCCGTTTCTATCGTTAAACATCCTGCATACGAAAACCGCACCCTGTTGCTCATCCAACCGTTGAGTGTGAGATATCAACTTGTTCGCACGCCGACAATCGCTGTTGACTACGTCGGTGCGGGTGAAGGGGACACCGTGATTGTCGGTGCTGGGCCCGGCGTTGCCCAAGAAGTGTTCGGTATTGAAGACGCACCCATCCGAGAACTCGTCATGGGTATTGTTGATCGGGTTGATATAACTTTCCAGGAGGACGAAGAATGAAACGCATCACTATATCTATTGGCTGCCTTGTCGCCATCTGCTTACATCTCAATGCTTGCAGAGTCGCCCAAGTGTTATCCACACAATACAGCCAGAATATCGCAAGTGCCACTTACGGCACCGAGGCGAACCACCCGGGTGTCAACGACGGCAATCTTGAAACGCTCGCGACACTTCCAGCACAAAACGAACGGAATTTCATCATCCGCTTCGCGGATGTCCATCCCGTCCGAAAAATTGTCATCCACAACGGTAACCTTTTCCGGTTCGCGATGGACTATCTGAGCGAAGAGACCGGCGAATGGGAAACTTTCGATACAGTCATTCAGCGGCGCAACGTCGGTGACGACAGGGCACAAGCGGAGTTTGTCTTTGATCGGTTGAATTTTCGGACAAAGATGATCCGCGTCACTGTCACCCGGACGGTCGATGATATGGTTGTGAACAAAATAATGGCAGAACCCGGAGACAAGATCATTGACCGGCGGACAACGATTGCGGGTAGGTATTATCCACACTATCGCATCATGGAACCCTCAGTGGCGCAAATCCGAGAAATCGAAATTTACCACCTCGCCGAAAAGTAGAGAATCAAAGGGTTGTCAATTAGCAGTTAGCGATCCGTAAAGGCGCGACCGAGGGCCGCTCCTACAGCAGAGCGTCGGCGCGCTTTATGGCAGCGCGCCGCTCAACGATACATCACGGGTTGTCTAACCCACAATAAACCCCACATTTTTTAAAGAAAAACGAGAAAACTTACGACAAACACTATAAAAAGTGTCACCTGCTCACAGGTATCTTAAAATTTTAGCAATAGACCCTTTGGAGTTAATTCTTTAATGCAAATGTCTCCTTTAAAGATACAGACAACTGCGCACCTATGGTTATCAACACTATTCATAACACTCTTGCTCTGTTTAGATTTTGGTCCTTTGGCTGTCCGAAATGGCATCGCAGCCGCCTCACCGCTGACCTCAAGAGAGCAACATTCCGGCACTGCTACAAGGGGTAGCACTCTCTTACAAAGGGACGTTGAATTAGTAAAGACTTCCGCGCAAGGTGTGACAATTCAACTGCTCATCCCTAAATCCGATTTTCACTTTGGTCGCAGTGACACCGAAAACAGGATAGACAAAGTTGAAAGTCAGACGATCTCTTTCCCCGGATGCAGGTTCACTGCCGAACCGGGGACACCACGCCTCCCGGTGCAGACTACGCTCGTTGCTGTCCCCGCCGATGCGGATTTTCAGCTGCGGATTGTCGAGAAGCGTTTCAGCACGCGCAGTGTCGAAAGGGTTGCATATACACCAGCACCGCGAGGAGCAACACAGCCCGAAAAAGATTACTTCACACCAGAGAGTCTTGCTGAAATTAGGAAAGTCGGATGGATTCGAGAAAACCGCATCCTCCCCATCCAACTCAATCCTGTTCAGTATAACCCTGTCCGTCGTGAAGTGAGACTCTACCACCGGATTGTGGTTGAAGTGCGTTTTATCAAAACAGTGACGCGTGGCGTGAGCGGCACACCATCAGTAATGCCGAGTGGTTTGCACACTGAATCCGCCGCTTATAATGCCATCTTCAACGATCTACTTGTTAATCCGCAAAATGCGGAGCAGTGGCGTTTACCGATTGACCGAGCACCATCAGCACCGAGTGCGCTTTCCATGCACCCGCAGTATAAAATCAGCGTTACGGAATCCGGAATGTATAGCATTACGGCATCAGAACTCGCCGCAGCGGGTGCTGATGTGACGGCTATCATGCCAAGGACACTGAAGTTAATAAACAGAGGAAAGCCGGTTCCGATCTTTGTTCGCGGCGAACGCGATGATAAGTTCGATCCAACCGATGAAATCATTTTCTACGGTGCACGCCAGCACGGAGAAAATAGTTACATTGATCCGTCCACCGATGAGAATGTCTATTGGCTTTCATGGAACTCGGGACCCGCGAGCCGGATGGGAACGAAAACAGTCCTTGCGGGGACAAGCGACCTACAAGATCATAAGTTTTTTTTGACCCGCGCCCATATTGAAAAGGATACAAATTTTAGAAGGTTTCGGAATGTAAATCTCGGCGCAGGACAAACATACGAAGAATTCGGCGGCGGTCTACAAACACGGTCATTTACGTTAACTGAACTGCCGCCACTTCCAAATGATAGTTGGTTCTGGGCACAACTGACCGCGCCGATTACAAAGTCATTCAACTTTTCCCTCCCCGGTCTCGCAGATACTGCCCGACCTGCGACAGTCCGCGTGAGTCTCCACGGTAGATCCAACACAGGCCACGATTGTGATATATGGCTCAACGATAAAATCATACTTGATAAAGCACGATGGACCGGTGAAACCGAATATCAACTTCAGAACGAAGAACTCTCTCAATCCTTCCTTGAGAATGGGAACAATGTCATTCGGATTGCGAACTCCGGAAGTCCCGAAGAACTCATTGATATCATCCTGTTGAATTGGATAGAAGTTGACTATTGGCGGAATTTCGAGGCGACATCGGATGTCCTGCCCTTTGCAATTACGCCATTTCCGGACGAAACCGGTGCTGTCAATTCAAATTTCGAGGTCATTTTAAAGAACTTCTCTACCCCCGATGTCGAAGTTTATGGGATCGACGGTACCCGCTATGTTGGGTTGTCGGCACTCGTTGATGAGGATACACCAGGCATTTATCGGATAATCTTCCGCGCTACGCAAATCAGCCCTAAGGCTCCCAACGACCCTACCACCCAATATATCGCGCTCACTCGGAACCAATTCCGAAAACCGAAAATTTCGGTAGATACGCCATCCGATCTGCGCAGCACGCGTAACGGTGCAGATCACATTATCATCACACACGCAAGCTTTATCAACGATGTTCAACCCCTTGCCGACTTTCGGAATCAACAAGGCATGCGGAGCAAAGTTGTTGATGTCCAAGATATCTATGACGAATTTAATCACGGCATCCTCAACGCAAATGCCATCCGTGAGTTCCTTAAATATGCCTACGCCAATTGGCAGCCGCCTGCCCCAACGTATGTGCTTCTCGTAGGCGATACGCACCTCGACATGAAAAACAGAAGCAACTTTGTGCCAACGATACGCGTGCAAATTCCGGGCTACGGATCGAGTGCAAGCGATCATCAGTTCGTCACATTCCGGGGTGAAGATAATTTTCCAGATATGCTCATCGGGCGGATGCCAGCGAATAATCGCGTGGATGCCCGCATATTCGTGGAACGCACAATTGAACATGAAACGAGTTCACCGGTGGGTCCCTGGCACAAACGGCTTCTGATGCTTGCAGGTTCGGATTCCATATTTCACTCTCAGATCAATCAACTCGTTTCACACAATCAACTCAGGAACAAGTATGAGACGGAACGCATCTACGCACCCCCCAAAGATGAACTGGATCTGAG
The DNA here is from genome assembly GCA_009845545.1 of Candidatus Poribacteria bacterium. GTDB lineage: Bacteria > Poribacteria > WGA-4E > WGA-4E > WGA-3G > WGA-3G. Next base: position 13,943 of record VXZK01000133.1, on the reverse strand, counting down.
CATCGACGAAAATGTTACGACACCTATCGCCAGACGGGTTATCGACGGCTTCAACAACGGTGCGAGTCTGATCAACTATATTGGTCACGGCGGTGGTGGTATCTGGTCAGACAGCCGCATGCTCGACTTTGAGGATCCTGAACAAAACTTAACCAATATTTCACAACTGCCATTAGTCATCAGCATGACCTGTTACACGGGTGCTTTTGACGGCACCAAAAACAGTCTCGCCGAAGAACTCCTCCGCTCGGAAAATGGGGGAGCTATCGCTGTCATCGGAGCCACCAGCATCGGACTCTTAATCGGCGACTATATTCTCAACAGCGAAATTTTGGACGTTATTTTCAAAGGACATACCCAGAATATCGGTGCAATCTTCGCCCAAGCCAAAATCCAGTTCCTCATAAACTCCCCCGGATTTCTTGATTTGACTGAAGTTTTCACCCTCTTCGGTGACCCGGCAACACAGTTGAAAATACCGAACAATCAGATGGAAGTGACAATAGATTTCACTAATTCATCTGCCCAAGGCACTTTTGAAGAAGAGAATATGGTTACTGTCTCTGGTACACTCCCGGATCGGAGTTTTAGCGGGAATGCCGAAATTAGTGTTGTACCAACAACTGAAGCCAGCAACGATATACCGCCAGAAAAGGAAATAGTTCCTGTCGTTAACGGACGGTTCACGACACAAGTCCAACTCCCAACAGACTCCGAATTTGATACGGGCAGCGTGCAAGCCTACGCATGGAATTCAGATGATGATGTCATCGGACATGCCACTTATAACATCCTATCGCGATACGTTGATAACGTGCGCCTCACGCCATTTCCCGTTGAACCCAACCAACCGGCGTATCTTTACACAAAAGTCGTTAGCGAAAGTGCTATTGACGAAATGGCTCTCCTTTGGAGTTGGGACGGTCATGAATTTTTTACGATCCCCGTCGTGCATCATACCGGCACTACTTACAGAAGCGAGCGGCCTATCCCCGGACATCCTGAAGGCGATATTATCGATTATTACTTAGAAGTGAAACTCAAAAATGGACGAATACTACGAACAGAGACTGTTACTTATGATGTTGGATACGTCGAACCTGAAGTGGATCTTGTGCTTTTGGAACAGACGATTGCATGGGGCACCACACCACCTTTTATGCTTTCAGCGCAAATCCGCAACCGGGGAAGCAAAACAGCCCGAAATGTTCCTGTGCATTTTTTTCAGAAAACTGTGGACACCGAAACCGAGAACGCTCATACAAACAACACACCCCTGCCGACGCTCTCGGAACTACAGAACACCGCGCCGATTGAAGATATTCAGATAATTTCTGAAATCCCACCTGATGGTCAAGTTACCGTTCGGGTGCTGTGGCAGCCATTGCCCGGAGACTATCTGGTTACCGTCTATGTGGATATGCCATCTGCCGAGCAGCCAAACGGCGGCATCATTGAAATACTGGAAAGAAACAACAGAGGGGATCGGCAGTTTGTTGGTAATCGTATTGTTCTGACACCTGAAACGCCTAACCCGTCCGTTCAGAGCGAAGATGGCAGCTTCCAAGTCGCTATTCCGCCAGAAAATCTCCAAACGCCTACGGTGCTGACCTATATCGAAGAGACTCTTACTATCATTAATCAACCTGATATTGTAAAAGCAACTCCCGCATCGGATATCGCCTATCAACTTGACTTGAGCGAACAGACAGAGTTAACAGCAACCGTCACTTTCCTAAAGGCCGGAAGTGAAGATCCACATATCTACCGGCGCGACGCCAACGGCAATTGGATTTTGGTTGGAAACAAGGAAACAACGGATGAAGAGACGATCTCGACAGAAGTGAAACTGCCCGGGACATTCGCACTATTATCTCACAGCGATACAAGTCCACCCGTGCTTGCTTTAACCTTTGAACATCAAGGCTTCGTGGATGGTGATTATATCTCTGACACCCCAACCATTTCAGCACAGATTGAAGATGCCAACGGTATTGACTCACGTCCAGCGCACATAATCTTCACGCAAAACGGGCAGCGCGTGCCAGAGGACGAATATGTGATTGCTGCGTCGCCTACCAGCAACAATCTGATGCTTATAACCTATACGCCTGTCTTGGAACCGGGCGAGTACCGTATCCGGTTACAGGCACAAGACGCAAACGGCAACACATCAGACGCGACGCAGACCGCGACCGTCGCAGGCGAATTTGAGATCAAAAATATCGCCAATTTCCCGAATCCTTTCGTACCCGGAGACGGAACGCATTTTGCCTACTACCTCACTAAGGGGGCTGACGAGGTAACCCTGAAAATCTACACGATAACCGGTCGTCTCATCCTCGCCGTTGACACGCTTGATGCGTCTGTCTCTTTCAACGAGTTTCACTTCGACGGCTATGATGCCGACGGTGAACCGCTTGCAAACGGTGTCTATCTCTACAAATTCACCGCCAAATTCACCAACGCCCAAGGCAATACTGTTCGGAAACAGAAGGTCGGAAAAATAGCGGTGAGAAAATAGTTGTCAGCCCTCAGTACGATTTTTCTGCGAAAAATCTTTTAGTCGTCAGAAAGAGAGTTGAGATACCCCCAAAACCTCTTAACTGACAACTGATAACTGATAACTAATTACCGATTACGCAGGAGCACTTCAATAATCCTATCAAGGGAATAGTCGGTTTTGGAATCCCAATCCTCGTAGGTTTGGGAGGAAAAAACCGCCCTTGTCCATTAGACCCAACCTTTGAACCTTTGAAAAAAGACTTGACATTCGGTAAAGAATAGGGTATCGTGTTGGCAACCAGCATCGTCAGCGTTAGCACTTGGTAAAGTGCTTGCTTCCGACTGACAAAGGCATAAACACACGACACACGAAACACAATGAAACTCACCTTTAGATACTCTGTGTATCCTACGCAAACACAGGAAACAACATTAGAAAATGGCTTGACCACCTATGCGACCTTCAGAATTCAGCACGCCATGATAGGCTTGTTGCGTATGAGACTGAGGGGACTTTTGTTTCTCTTAATGCCCAGCAGCACCTTCTAAAAGCCGCTCGTGAGAAGTATGATGATTTTCAAGAAGTGCCACAAGATTTTCAGAACCACGCCCTACGGAGAAACGATTAACAAATGCGTTGCGTCCAATCACACCTCTCGCTCTGGCAGTCGCAATGATTTATGAACCCCTATCAGTAGGATATGAAACCCTCAAATCCTGAATCATAGGAGAAAACGTCCAGAATCAGGTTAACTATGTCAAATCTTAAATCCAGCATCCGAGACAATCACAAACACGGAAGTGTTGGCGATTTCCTAAAGTCCAAAATTGAAGAAGGTTCCTCCCTCTCCATTGTTTCCGCCTATTTCACCATCCACGCTTTTCAAGCCCTCAAAGAATCGCTCACAGAAATCAAAGAACTCCGATTCCTGTTTGGTGAACCCCGTTTTATAAAAAGTCTCGATCCAGAAAAGACGGACAAGAAAGCCTACAAAATTGAGGGCGAAGCCGAAGGCTTAAAATTCGAGGATCAACTGAAACAAAACTGGGTTGCCAAGGAGTGTGCCGCATGGATTCGCGAAAAAGTGAAAATCCAGTCGATTCGGAAATCTAATTTGATGCATGCAAAAATGTATCACATTGCTAATAATGGTGTGGAAGATGCTATCGTCGGGAGTTCCAATTTTACCGTGCGCGGACTCGGAATGAGTACAACAGAGAATAACATTGAACTCAATCTGGAGGTGGATAGCAACCGAGATCGCACCGACCTAAAGACGTGGTTCAATGAGATGTGGAGCGACAAAGAATTGGTCGAAGATGTCAGAGACGACGTACTGTTATACCTTGAGCAACTCTATCAGAACAACACCCCAGAGTTTATCTACTACAAAACGCTGTATCACATCTTTGAGCGATTCTTAGGCGAACAGGAAAAAAGTGGACTGCTCGCTGAAGATGTACAACTCGTTGATACAGATATCTGGAACATTCTCTTTGAATTTCAGAGGGACGCAGTAAAAGGGGCGATAAACAAAATTCAGCAACACAACGGGTGCATCATTGCCGATAGTGTCGGTTTAGGTAAAACCTTTGAAGCACTGGCAATAATCAAATACTTTGAATTGCGAAACAACAGTGTGCTTGTGTTATGCCCGAAAAAATTGCGTGATAATTGGACAGTTTACCGCGCAGAGAACAACAGCGAACTGAATCTATTCCTCAAAGATCGTTTTGCGTACACAGTCCTATCACACACCGATCTGAGTCGCGATAGTGGGAAGTCAGGCGACATTGATCTTGAAACTATCAACTGGGGTAACTACGATCTGGTTGTCATTGATGAATCACATAATTTCCGCAATAACACACCGGGTAAGAAAGATGAAGATGGCAATTTGATTCGCAAAAGTCGCTACCAACGTTTAATGGAAGATATTATCCAGAGCGGTATCAAAACCAAAGTGCTGTTACTCTCTGCTACACCTGTTAACAACAATCTGAAGGATCTACGCAACCAAATCTATTTCCTTACCGAAGACAGAGATGATGCTTTCGCTGCTGAACCGTTTGGTATTGATAGCCTGAAAAAAACGCTTGCAGATGCACAGCGCACCTTTACCGATTGGGCAAAGCAGGACAACCGCCAGACGCGTGACCTACTCGAACGACTCAGCTCCGCTTTTTTCAAACTCCTTGATGAGGTGACTATCGCTCGTTCTCGAAAACACATTGAGAAATACTATCCAGACTCACTGAAAAAACTCGGGGGATTCCCGGAACGGAAAAAGCCAATTCCTGTCTACACCAAAATCGACTTAGAAGGTCAGTTCATGTCTTACGATGAACTCAACACGGAAATCTCCGAATATCAACTCTCCCTGTTTAATCCGTCAAAGTATGTTTTACCTGAGTACATCTCCAAGTATGATGTAGGACGACAGATTGGACAATTTACACAAAGCGACCGGGAACACTATCTGATCGGCATGATGAAGGTAAACTTCCTCAAACGGTTGGAAAGTTCCGTTCACGCCTTCGGAATCACTATGGAACGGACGATTGAAAAAATTGAAAAGTTAGAAAAACGGATTAAACGGTTCCAGGCATTTCGAGACGAAAACTCTGATATCGATTTGGAAGAAGTTGATATTGAGGCACTTGAAGATGAAGAATTGCAAGAGGCGATGCAGGTGGGTAAAAAATTAATCTTCAAGATGGCACATCTGGATACCGAAAGGTGGTTGGAAGATTTACAACGCGACCGCGAACAACTTGAGCTGCCCCACCTGTATGCAAAGGATGTTACCCTCAACCGCGATGCCAAACTCGCAAAACTCAAGGAACTCATCGCCGAAAAGGTTAAACACCCCACAAAAGACAAAAAGGGACGACCAAATCGTAAAGTACTCGTATTTACTGCCTTTGCAGACACAGCTGCCTACCTTTACAAAGGATTGGAACAATGGGCAACAGAAGAACTCGGTATCCATATCGCGATGGTATCGGGAGGCACAGAGAGAAATAAGACAAGCTTCGGCAAGACTGAATTCAGCAATATCTTAACAAACTTTTCGCCGAAATCGAAAAAAAGGGACAAGATGAAAACCATGCCACAGGATGAGGAGATAGACCTGCTGATCGGCACGGATTGTATCTCGGAGGGACAAAACCTCCAAGACTGTGATTATCTCATTAATTATGACATTCACTGGAATCCGGTGCGTATCATTCAACGCTTTGGACGGATTGACCGCATTGGGAATATCAATAACAGCGTCCAACTCGTCAATTTCTGGCCGACACCTGATCTTAACCGTTACATCAAACTGAAAAATCGGGTCGAGGCGCGGATGGCACTCGTAGATATAACAGCAACACAGGGCGATAACCTCTTAGCACCCGAGGAAATTCAGGATGTACTTGCGGATGACCTCAAATACCGCGACCAGCAGCTGCTAAAGTTGAGAGATGAAGTCTTAGATCTCGAAGACTTCAATGAAAGTGTCGCCCTCAACGAATTTACCCTTGATGATTTTCGTATTGATTTAATGAACTATATTGAGAGTGAGCGGAAAACCCTTGAAGATGCCCCGTTCGGACTCTATGCCGTTGTCCCACCGGATCCGGAGTATCCGATGATGGCTAAAGGCGTCGTTTTCTGTCTCCGACAAAAAGGTGATTCAACAGGCAATGAGGAGATAAACCCGCTGCAGCCTTATTTCCTCGTCTACATTCGAGAGGATGGCGAGGTCCGATATACTTTTGCTCAACCCAAACAGATACTTGAGATGTACCGTCTGTTGTGTGCAGGTGTCAAAAAGCCTTATGATGAACGCTGCAACTTATTTGATGAGCAGACAGATAACGGCACAAATATGACACAATATAACGAGCTGCTTCAGAAAGCGGTGAATTCCCTCACCCACACTTATCGGAAACGCGCTGTCAGCAACCTCCTATCGGGTCGTGGGGGTACTTTGGTGAAGCCCGAAAAACAGGTACGCAGTGTAACTGATTTTGAACTGATTACATGGTTGGTAATTCAATGAACGAACTACGCACACAAAAAAATATAGAACAGGCACTAAAGGATTTTCAGCGCGGCGTACTGGCAATGAACGCCGAAAACCTGCTTAACACACTTGGCTACGAGAGCGAAATTACGATGGATTTTGAATCCAGTCTTGCAGAGGAATTTATTTCGTATTTCGACGAGTTTGGAAAACTGAACCCGGAACGAGCAATGGTAGATGACTGGGAGTCAATCGATTTCCTGTTTCAACTCACGGAACAAGAAATCTCTGGCAGCGGTCAGATGCGAATCGCTTTTAATAATAAGCAGATCGACAACACCATTATTGAATCGTATGTCTTCTTTGCCCTGAAATTACGAGAAAGCAGTTACACCCGTACGCAACTGTCCAATATTACCCGAGAAATCAACAAACTCATGCCGATGCCAGCGATGATACTCTTTCAACACGGTCAAACCGTGACCCTTGCGGTCATCAATCGGCGTTTACACAAGCGGGACGAGTCGAAAGACGTTCTTGAAAAGGTTACGCTGGTTAAAGACATCGATTCCCACGATCCTCACCCGGCTCACATCAAAATTCTGTTTGACCTATCGCGCAATGAGTTGTTTAGAGTACACGGCTTTAGCAACTTTGTTGAACTCCACCGCGCATGGGCAAAAACACTGGATATCCAAGAACTCAACAAACAATTCTATCGCGAACTCTCCAACTGGTATTTCTGGGCAGTGGAGAACGTGACATTTCCAGAGGACGCAGGCAAAAACGTAGATATCCGCAACGCTACCAGTATCATTCGTTTAATTACGCGGTTAATCTTTGTCTGGTTCGTCAAGGAGAAAAAATTAGTCCCTGACACCTTCTTTAATCCGAGGGAGATAGAAAAAATCCTTATTAGTACCGACCCGCAGGAAAGCACCTACTATAAAGGAATTCTCCAAAACCTTTTCTTTGCCACCCTTAATCAGGAGATGAACACTGCCGAGAAATCCGATAACCGTAAATTTCGCGGCAAGGGACGACAGCACTACAATATCACGTCGCTTTATCGTTATGAAGAATATTTCGCAAATTCGGATGAGGCACTGCGACACTTTGAAACAATTCCATTTTTGAATGGTGGTCTCTTTGAATGCTTGGATAAAAAAGACAAGGACGATCCCAAGAAGATTCTACGGATTGACGGATTTTCTGACCGTGCGGATAACCAGTTGTCCGTTCCCAATTTTCTATTCTTTGCCGAGGAAATGGAGGTTGATCTCAACAAGGTCTACGATACAAAAGGGAAGCGGCATAAGGTTCGTGGGCTGATTGGGATTCTCCACGGCTACAAGTTTACGATTACTGAGAACACACCTATTGAGGAAGAAGTCGCGCTTGACCCCGAGCTACTCGGAAAAGTCTTTGAAAACCTGCTCGCTGCCTACAATCCCGAAACCGGTGCAACCGCGCGTAAGCAGACGGGTTCTTTCTATACGCCCCGTGAAATTGTTAACTACATGGTTGACGAGTCACTCATTGCACACCTAAAAAGCGAACTGGTTACCTATTACGAATCTGAAAGTACCTTTGCTGCTACAAACCCTCCTTCACAACTGGATATCAAAGGGCAATCAGATCCGGTGCAAACTCAACTTGACCCGCAAGCAACAACGTTGACTGATGAACAGAAGTCTGACATTGAAAAAAAACTCCGCCATCTCATTGCCTATAAGGAGGAGCCACACCAATTTGATGCAGACGAAACTGAGCAATTGATAAAAGCGATTGATACGCTCAAGATACTTGACCCCGCCTGCGGTTCTGGTGCCTTCCCGATGGGTATTTTACACAAACTGGTTTTTATTCTCGGAAAATTGGACCCGCGCAACGACCAGTGGCGACAACGGCAAATCGTCAAAGTCGAAAACCTCATCAACGTAGCAGAAGGAATTGAGGACAGCACGGTTCGTGAAAACACGATCCGAGACCTTGAAACGGAAATTGATAGTATCAACGAAGCTTTTGAACGGAACGAACTCGACTACGGCAGAAAACTTTATCTGATAGAGAACTGCATCTACGGCGTGGATATTCAACCAGTTGCCGTGCAGATTGCCAAACTTCGGTTCTTTATTTCGCTTGTCGTGGACCAGCGAATTGACGATGCACAAGAGAATAGAGGCGTGCGTCCACTCCCTAATTTGGAAACGAAATTTGTGTCAGGAAACACACTCATTAGTGTAGAGAAACCGGTACAGCAAACGCTGCGCAATCCAGAAATCGACCGCAAGGAGACAGCGTTGAGCGAGGTCCGCAGGAAACACTTCACCGCCCGAACCCCAAGAACAAAAGAGAAATATAGAGACCTTGATAAGCAAATCCGTGCTGAAATCGGCCAATTGCTCAAAAGTGGTGGTTTCCCCAGTGAAACAACTGAAAAAATCGCCAACTGGGATCCGTACAACCAAAATGCAGTTGCCGATTTCTTTGATGCCGAGTGGATGTTCGGTATCACAGACGGGTTCGATGTCGTGATTGGCAATCCGCCTTATGTCCGTCAAGAGAAAATCAAGGGGCTCAAACCCACGTTGAAAAAACAATACACTTGTTACACGGGTGCAGCCGATCTTTACGTCTATTTCTATGAACGCGGGCTTCAACTGCTGAATACAGGTGGTGTTCATACCTTTATCTGTTCCAACAGTTGGCTGGATGTCAACTACGGCGCGCCGTTACAAAAGTATCTCTTAGACAACACGGCAGGTGCGGTTATCTGTCATAGTGAAGCAGAACGTGAATTTGAGAATGCCGACATCAATACGATTGTGAGCATTTTCCAGAACGGTCCACCCGATGCAGATTCCTACCTCCGCTTCCTCACCTTCAAGACGTTCATCGGCGATCCAGATATAGAGAACCGTCGAGAGCGGACGCGCACTTATACCGAGTTAGCACAAGCAGGCACGCGTGAAAAGAAGTATACTGGCGACAAGTGGGGTGGAAAATACCTCCGCGCCCCCGACATCTATTGGACAATTTTGGAGAAAGGGAAAGACAAACTGGTGGGTCTCGGAGACATTGCGGAGGTGCGGCGAGGGTTCACAACCGGTGCCAATGAATTTTTCTATCTTGATGCTGAACGGATTCAAGAGTGGGGCATTGAGTCAGAGTATTTGAAGCCTGTTATCAAAAGTCCTCGCGAGTGTAAAAGCATCCGAGTAGACCCAAGTCAGTTGCAGTTCAAGTTGCTTATGTGTCATGCCGACAGAGCAGCATTGGCGGGGACAGCGGCGTTGGCGTATATTGAATGGGGCGAGTCGCAAGGGTATCATCAGCGACCAAGTTGCAAAGGACGGCCGCGCTGGTGGGATTTGGGGAAACAGCCTGCGTTTGATTGGCTTATCTTGAGATTCCGTGATAAGAGGAATTGGACCCCAATTAACGAGACCCCATCTTTGTTAGCTGGTGATGTCGTTTTTACTGCGACTCTTCATAATCGAGACACAATTCAATCTGCAAACGTTGTTGCAAATTCCACTTTAGCAGTCCTCGTTTCGGAAATATATGGGCGGGTCAATTTGGGAGATGGATTGCTAACAACCTATGGCCCCGACATTCTGAGTTTTGATTTTATCTCACCTGACTGGATTGATGCCCAAAGCAGTGAGAGTCTGCACCGAGCCTTTGAGCCAATGAAACAGAGGCCCGTTTTGTCAATATTTGATGAAATCCACCAATCTGACCGTCACGCACTTGATGCTATCATCTTTGATGCCCTTGGTCTCACGCAAGGTGAGCGGGATGGGGTGTCCGAAGCGGTTGTTAACCTTGTGGAAGCACGGCTGCGGAAGGCGAGGAGTTTGAAGGAAAAATAACAGATTTGGTATATAGTTGCTAAATTTTTGTTGATATATATTTTCTAAATTTGTTATAATTATCCTTAAAACAATCTTATAGTATTTGACTTTCCTCTTGCTTCTTTTTGGACGATAAGGTAAATTCAAGTTAATTAAAGGCGTATTTTGAAGTCTTTTCCGCCTTGTTCAGGTGCCATCATTCTTTTTTAAGGAAAACCCTTGGAGGAAAGGTATGCAAACAACCATAAATCAACTTACCGTCGCTGATCTCAACGCGGTAGACGACTTAATGAAACGTCATCGGCAAACGCTAGGGTTCCTCCCTAAAAGAGCCCTTCAAAGTTATCTCAAAGAAGAAAAAGGCGGAGTATTAGGTGCTAAGACTGATGAAGGTCAACTTGTTGGTTATCTTCTCTATGCTGCTAATCCTAATTATTTCAGGATTACTCATCTCTGTGTGTTAGAAGAGTACCAAGGACAAGGTATCGCAAAGCGGCTTGTTGATAATTTAAAGGAATCTGCCGATACGCAGAAAAGAATAAAACTCAATTGCCGTCGTGATTTTCCAGCGAATACTCTGTGGCCCAAATTAGGGTTCGTAACGTTAGGTGAAAAACCTAGCCGATCTGGAAATGGACGATCTTTGGTGATCTGGCAACTTACTTTTGCTTCAGTTAGTCAGTTGGAGCTTTTTCAGGCAAAAACATCCTCTGAGACTCTCGATATAATCATTGATGCCCATATCTTCTTTGATTTTGATGAACCCGACATTGACAAAACAATGCCATCTAAAGCCCTGCTCTCTGACTTTTTAGTGGATTCTCTTGATCTTTGGATTACTGACGAGTTATTAAATGAAATTAACCGGCAGGACGATCCCGAAAAACGCAAAAAATCCCAAAATAGGGCTCAAAATTTCCCTACAGTGGAATCCGATCCAGATTTAGTTGAAGGTTTTGCCAGACCTTTGAAGGCACTTCTCCCTAACCGTAGACCAAGTCAGAGTTCTGATATTAGACAGTTAACAAAAGCTGCCGCTTCCAGCGTAAAGACTTTTGTTACCAAAGATGGGGAGATCTTGAGGAAGTCAAAGCGGATTTTTGATATTACAGGGCTTGAGGTAGTAAATCCTACTGAGTTAATCATACAACTTCGTGAATTATCTGAAAGACAATCTTATGCCCCTGATCGCATTTCCGGTTTTAATCTTCGCTGGGAACGCTTAACCGCCAGCGATCTCGCGAATTTTCCCTTTGAATCTCTACTTAATGGTGAGAGAAAAGGTAAATTCAGAGAAAAATTGGAATCCTTAATCGTTCAAGCCAATCTGTATGAATGTGAACTTCTTCGGTCAGGGGATGATATTATTGCCCTCCGGGTTCTCACGAATAGTTCCAATCAAATGCTCATCTCCCCCATGGCGAGAGTGGCATTTTCTGCTAACTCCTCACTGTTTGGACGCTTTTTAATTGCTGATACTCTTTCCAAATCGGTGCAAAAGAATCTAAACATGGTCAAGTTTGAAGACTCTGCTCTTACACCCAGTTTGATACAAGAGCTTTTAGAGATGGGATTTGTAGAATGCAACAAGGGTTTTGTGAGATTTTGTTTCACGTGTTGTCTCAGCCGCAAAGAAGTGTTATCTATAATTTGTAAATTATGTCCTGAAGTTGAAAATGTCTATCAGCGGATGTCAGACCTTGAATTGGAACAGCGTTGTTCCCCTCTTGTTTTAGATTCAACCGACCAACATTATTTTTTAATACCAATTATTCCAGGCTATGCAACGGGACTTATCGACAGACACCAATCATCTCAAGAGCTTTTTGGAGGAGATCCCAACGTCCTGCTGCGCTGGGATAACGTGTATTATCGAAAAGTCAGTCACCACAACATGCTTAAAGCACCCGGCCGGATTCTGTGGTACGCGAGCAGGAACAGAAAACAAATCATAGCTGTTTCTTCTCTTGACGAAGTTACAATTGATATGACTAAAGAACTTTTCAGGAAATTCAGAAGATTCGGGGTACTGGAATGGAGGGATCTTTATGAAATGTGTGGACGTGATCCATCAAAAGATCTCATGGCGTTAAAATTTTCAAACACATTCCTCTTTCAAAACCCTATTTCATTGGATAACGTAAGAAACGTTTACGCGGAGAATGACGCTGGTTTATCGCTACAAGGTCCATCAAAAGTTTCACCAGAAATATTCCGTGAATTATTTCGGAAAGGATATCTAAACCAACCATGAACGCGACAATGCAACCTTTGCTGCCAACTATGAACGCGAGAATGCGTCCTTTACTTCTTTCTTTAAAACCGTGTTATGCAGATCGAGTGTTTGAGGGACTCAAAACGGTTGAACTTCGACGGCGTATTGCATCACATATAAAAGATCGCGACGTATTCGTCTATGTTTCCAGTCCTGTTATGGAATTACGGGGTGGATTTCGTGCTGGAGATTTTTGGCATGGTACCCCCGAGGAGATTTGGAGCAAAGTATCCGAACTCGCGCGCGTTGATAAGCAGGATTTTGATACTTATTTTGAAGGACAGACTATTGCTTATGCATTTGAGATCACAGAGGTTTGGGAAGCCCCAAACCCTATTGATTTAAACACATTGAGGAGCCAGTTTCCGAACTTCGTAGTCCCTCAGTCATGGCGATACGTTCGAAATGACGAAAGCGAGTTTTTTGAAAAAATAAAACCTCAGACAAACAAATTCCTTGAACAGCATCACAAAGATACTCAATTGCCAGATCTTCAACATGCCCCTTTTGATGGTCCTCAATCTCACACGAGGTGAACCGGATAGGCTGTATAAGGCGGTTGTGAATCTTGTGGAATCTCAGTTGCGGAAGGCACGGAGTTTGAAGCGGAAAGGATAGGTTGTCTGAATCGCGGATTATCTCGGATTACACAGATTTCACGGATTACGCTCCAGCGTAGCGGTATGTTTATAGCCGCGTGGCGTTTCCAATCTTCCGCTCCAGCGGAGCGGTATGTGATGCTTGCGGTTAATTGAGTCTTAAATCTCCAAATTCGGTTGACTTCAAGTTTCTGGATATGCTATCCTTACTCTTAAATTATCTTTGTTGTAGAGGAGGAAAAACGATGCTACCATCGAATCTAAACCGCTCTGCCCCCGATGCTGCTTCAATCCGGCTTAATAGATATACAAATTCGTATAATCGGAATGATGTTGGAGTGAATGACCCTAAAGATATAAGCACGTTCAATAAAGATAATATTGGAGTGAATGACGCTAGTATCTATAACTACCGTGGTATTGACTGCTGCGAAAAGGGCAAATTTGACGAAGGGATTGAACATTTTAATAGGGTGATTGCACTGGTTCCGAAATTTGCCGCTGCTTATTATAATCGGGGTGTTGCTTACTTCAACAAAGGCGATTTTGATAACGCCATAAGTGACTATACAAAGGCGATAGAATTCAAACCTGATTATGCCGAAACTTACTACAGTCGTGGCAATGCTTACACCCAAAAAGGCGATTTTGATAACGCTCTTGAAGACTATAACATTGCTATAAAACT
>VXZK01000308.1 GCA_009845545.1 Candidatus Poribacteria bacterium | reverse complement strand
AACTTTCGTATCACTTTCAACCATTCATAACGCGTACTCGCTATGAGTTCTACAAAATAATCGGTCAGGGTCATTCAATTTTAGAGGGTGTTAACCAAATAATGATGCAAAAGTCCACAGTCCCTCTAAACTGTGATGCACCACACCTAATATCTGAAAGTATAACAGATTTCAAAAAGAGGGTCAATAAAACTTTGATTCCCCTTTTGATTTCAACGCATTTTTATTGACTTAGGTGTTGTTAATCTGTATTCTCCGTAATAACACTTGACTTTACTCGGAGGGTCTCATGAAAAGTTGCCCAAGATGTCAGAGTTCACACTTTGTGAAAAATGGATTTGTCAACGAGAAACAACGCTACAAATGTAAAGAATGTCAGTATCAATGGACGTGCACGTCCCCCAGAGGACATCCACACAATCATAAAAGGTTATCTGTGATATTATATTGTCATGGCCTTTCAATGAACGCTATTCGGATAGAACGCAACAACTACTTGATGAGACACGGGTTCGGACGCTTCAAACGCAAGTCTATTATTGTCTCAAAAAGTGTTGAAAGGGTAGATTTGACGATTGCCTTATTCGCAAAATTCAGAGTTAACGGAAATATCTTTGACATCTTAAATATCGGAGAAATGCAACAGAGTATCATTATTTAGTTAATACCCTCCCTCTTAAAGTCCCACTGATAAGGGGGATTTAGGGGGTTAAATTGCTGAAATCTGCCCTTTTTCGCACAATTTGCGTCAGTCCTGACTTCTAATACTTTTTTCAAGCTCACGTTAGCACAAGTAATTAACAACGCACAATCTACGGATGCTGGTGCCATCAAAGACGCACTTTTAAACATCAAAGATATTGAGACGATTATCGGTAAGTTTTCTTTTGATGAAAATGGCAATGGTGTCTATGATCCGACGGTATCCATCGTCCAAGATGGCATTTTACAACCTTTTCCTAATCCTATAGAAGTTGAAACCCGCGAACCTTCCGGTGAGGAATAGTCGCCATTATCGTCCTGCGGGGAGACGCTAAACCCCTGCACTTAATAAGGAGAATTTACATGCTGAAAACTAAACTGACAATAAGGAGAATTTACATGCTGAAAACTAAACTGACTTATATGGTACTTGGTGCGGTGATAGTGTCTTTCGGATATTTTATCGGAAACCCCATGAACAGCGATCTAAACGCACAACTTCCAATGGAGTCCGCTAATGCTAACTATACCTTTGAGACGATCGATGTCCCGGGTGTAGACTTCTTAGCGTTGACGGCGAGTTCCGATTTTGAGGATTACGCCGGCTATACGAAAAGTGCGGATGGTGAAAAAGAGGTCGCCTTTACACTCATTGACGGCGTTTTTACGACGTACGATTTCCCTGGTGCCCAAAACACGTATTTCTACGCGCTTGGTAATGATGGGCGCGCTGCGGGCTACTACGAAGATAGCGAGGGTTTGCACCACGGGGTTATCTTGGAAGATGGTGAGTTGCGTCAATACGATTTCCCCAATGCTGTGCAAACAGAAATATACGGTATTTCTGACGCGACGGGAGTATTGACAGGAAATTGGATAGATGCTGCTGGTGTTCAGCGTGGATTTACAGGAGACACAATCCTTGAATTCCCCGGGGCAACAGCAACATTCGCCGATTTTGTCAACTCGGACGGTAATTTGTTCGCCAGCTACATAGATGCTGACGGGCTATTTCAAGAATACGCATATTCCTCGGATGGTAGGTATGTAGCTTTCGATCTCGAAAACGCAGAAAATCTTGAATTCTTTTATGTACATGGTGTTAACGATGCCTTAGTAAGGATCGCCCGAGGTAAAGTGTTCGGTGATGTCACACGCACTTATCTCGGTACATTTACTGACGGTCTGCGAGAATTGAAGGTTCCGGACAGCGTCAGCACAGAGGGTTATAATATCAATCAGGATGGGTCTGTTGTCGGGTTCTATGAAACACCCGACGGACGGAGACACGGATTTATCGCCAAACCCATTAAAGTCGTGAGTCAACCCGTTTTCCAAATCGGCGGTTTCAACTATACTTACGAGAGTATTGATGTACCAGGCGTAGATTTTCTGTCGTTGACAGCGAGTTCTGACTTTGAAGATTATGCGGGCTACACGAAAAGTGCCGATGGCGGAAAAATGGTCGCCTTTACCCTCATCGATGGTGTTTTTAAGACGTATGATTTTCCGGGTTCACAGAACACTTATTTCTATGCTCTCGGTAATGATGGGCGTGCTGCCGGACACTATGAGGATAGCGAGGGGCACCACCGCGGTATCATCCTACAAGATGGCGAGTTGCGCCCATACGATTTTCCGGGCTCCGTTGAAACGGAGATATGGGGTATCAGTGATGCAACGGGGAATCTGACGGGTAATTGGACAGATGCTTCGGGCGTGCGTCGCGGATTCACAGGGGACATCATCGTTGAGTATCCGGGTGCAGCGGAAACTTATGCCGATTTTATCAATGCGTTAGGGGGTATGTTCGGCAGTTACGTAGATGACGAGGGTACATATACGCCATACCTACGCGCTCCGGATGGTAGGTATGTATCTTTCACTCCTCCAACCCAAGAAACTTATGAATTCTTTTTTGTGCACGGTTTCACCGATACAAAGATTTCCGTTTCCCGAGGCAAAGTGGTAGATGAGGTCACCCGCACTTATGTCGGTACATTCCTTGGGGGGCTCCATGAATTGAAAGTTCCAGGCAGCGTTAGAACGGAAGGCTACAATATCAATCAGGACGCTTCTGTCGTTGGACACTATGACTCCCTTGATGGACGCAGACACGGATTTATTGCCAGACTCGGTACCGAGGAAGTCAGCACTGCTTTCAGCAATGCCTACACCATCAAGCTGTCTAAAGGGTTGAACATGCTGTCTGTGCCACTGGCCCCCTGGACACCCATGACGGCTAAGAGTCTTGTCGCGCTCACAGGAGCGACAACCATCATCACCCTTGATGCCGCAACTCAGCGGTTCATCGCTTGGACACCCAGTGCACCCGATGATGGTTTCCCAATCGAAGGTGGACACGGCTATATCGTCAATGTTCCACAGACGCGCAACTTTGCTTTCGTCGGTGCACCTTGGATGGATCAAATGGAGGAAAGTGCTCCCGCAGCACCCGCCGTATCTACTGAGCTGTCACAGGAAGCGTGGGCATTCGTGGTCAGTGGACACTTAGCAGGCAAACCCGCATTTGATGGTTACCGAGTAAGCATCCGTAACCTCAGAACAAATAGCACAATAACCGCCTCGGTACAAGGGGATTACTTCGCGGCTGCAACTGCTGACTTGAATCGACGGAGCGTCATTCGAGTTGGAGACGTGGTTGAGTTGCGCGTCATCAGTCCGAATGGCAATGTGGAATCACAGACCCTCACTTTTAAAGTGACCCCTGAGCACCTCGCAAACGCGGTCTTATCTGTCCGGCTTGATAACATCGGTCAACCGACACAGAACCTCCTGTTGCAGAATTATCCGAATCCGTTTAACCCAGAGACGTGGATTCCATATCAACTTTCCGAAGACAGTCTGGTATCGGTCTCCATTTATGATACAACCGGTCAGTTGATTCGCATACTTTCGCTCGGTTATCAATCCGCAGGTTTCTATAATAGTCGGGAGCGTGCGGCGTACTGGGACGGCAGAAACGCAGTCGGTGAACCTGTCGCAAGCGGTCTCTATTTCTACACGCTTACCACAGGCGACTTTACAGCAACACGCAAGATGTTGATACGGAAGTAGGGTAATTGCGAATATCTGGTGTGCTTCTGTGCTTCTACACTATGGCATGCCACCAATCGCATAAACGGGTGGTACACCATAGGGAATGTCTTCGGCTTTTCTATCAATAATGACGAAATACTCAATATTTATGTGTGTCTGCGGACAAGGTATGTAAGTGCGTTCCATCCAAGGTTTATCGCTCTCTTTATCAATCAACATGACCTTGGGGAGTCGTTGTCCGAAAATCAGTTCGCTGACGATTGCACCTGGGAACACTATGTAGAATAAGATCAGAGGGTGAGGGAGTGCCCATATTTCAAATCTGTTTTCGTCGTATTGCATCGGGGTCATTTCCACCTTTCTTGTGCAGGTGTTGTCCGCCACTGTGAGAGGTGGTTAAAATAGTTAATAGTGACACCTATCTAAAAACGTGTTCGGGCAGTTTCCGCGTAAGTTTCGTAGCGAAGGTGAAATCTCACAGGTTGTATTGCTGCCCACCTTCAACTTTTCTGCCATTATGGCAGAGGCAAGCGGGGATGGTTTCCAAGATTTTGCCTTGATATGCCCACGGGGAGTTTTCACCCCATGGGGAATCGCTTGCGGGTGGAGACGGAGTAAGACGGTGGTTCTCCTCTACGAGAAAACCGCACTGTCTACGAAGCCGAGGTTTCCCTAACCTTTAGGTTCTGGGTGCTATCACAGTGATGATACCTATTTATAGTTTGTATCAAATGACCCCATGAGTTATACTCATAGTATGTGTTACC
>VXZK01000106.1 GCA_009845545.1 Candidatus Poribacteria bacterium | reverse complement strand
ATAAGGATAACATAAATATCAGAAAATGTCAAATTATTTTTTGACTTTACTATAATACCTTGAGTGCGGAGCCAACACGTCAGGAGCAGAATCACATAGAAAAGGAGTTTCGGATAAAGTTTCATCGTCATATCACAATTGCTATTGCGTGCTAATCGCAGGCACCACAGTCCTTATAACTCTATGCGGAGCGAGTCGATCGGTGTCAGTCGCGACGCATAGATTGCTGGGTAAATCCCAAAAACAATGCCTGTAAAGATTGAGAAGAGCACGGAAACTACAACCCACGGCAGCGGCAGTACCACCGGCCACTGCGGTACAATCGGCACCATCCGAATTGCAACACGCGCTACGCCATGTGCCAATAGCCATCCAAAAACGATACCTAGAACCCCACCGCAGAGGCACAGACACACAGATTCCGTCAAAAATTGCCAGAAAATGTCAAGTTGTTTCGCACCGACAGCTTTTCGCAAACCAATCTGCCATGTCTTTTCGCCCACAGAGACCAAACAGATATTCATAATCCCGATGCCGCCAACAAACAGGGAAAATCCCGCAATACCCGTGAATCCGATTTTGAAGACCTTTTCAAAGTGCTCAAGCTGCTTCACGGTCTTTTTGACTGTCCAGTGGTCGGCGAAATTATCGTTGTTTCGGTGTCTCCTACGGAGGATAGCACGCGCAGATTGAATCACTGACTCTACATCCGATTTGGGTTTAAAAAAGACGTGGAGCTTTCTACCCTCACGATGGTAGTTAAAGATACGTTGTTTGCACGTCGGATACGGGATAAAAATAACATTGTCAAGCGACCAACTACTCTCAAAAGTCCGTCCACGTGGTACCATTACGCCGACGACTGTAAAACGAACGAACGATTCAATTTCAAAGTAGGCAAAGCGAATTTTCACTTCTTGACCAATGGGTGAGATGGCATCAAACATATCTGCGGCGACTTGGTGTCCAAGGACACATACTTGCGTAGCGTTGTCTATATCCGACGATAAGAGATATCTACCCTCTTGAACCTCCCAACGCATCCAATAGGCATAGTCGCTTGTCACGCCTTCTAAGCGGACGCGCTTGACGTGTCCTTGACGGGTTCTGACGATTGCAGGGATTTCAGTTTTCGGGATAACACTAAGAACATTGGGACACGCCGCTTCGATCGCCAACGCATCTTCGCGTGTGAAGTGTCCACGGGTCTGACGCAAACGTCCATTCTTGAAAATCCACTGCCGCGTCGTGAAAACTAAGAGGTTGCTGCCCCCAAGTTTTTCAATGTCATCGGCAATGAGTTTTTTCGCACCTTCACTCAAGGTAATCATGCATAACACACTCGCAATTCCGATGAAAATGCCAAGAATCGACAATCCCGCGCGCAGCCGATTTTGCCACAAGACAGTGATCCCTATTACAGACGCATTCGCGAGCTTCATACTTCGCACCCACTAATTAACCCAAGTTTCTACTAACAAATTTTACACATTTCAGAAAGGTTTTTTAGTCTCTTTCCATACCTCAGAGGAGTGATATTACTTTCCTATGTTTTGTCCAATAGTACCACCATTTCATATTGTTGAAAAAGTGCTTTGCAGGCAGTGGAGACTTGCTTTATGAAGGGGTAGAAAGGGCTGATCCGTATACCAACGACCTTCTTCCCTTGGATGCAGACTCTTCCTGGAATTGACAAGAAGTCCCGTCTCAACCGTTTTAGTCCCCGGCTCTGAAGCATCTCCGTCGTTTTTCGGTGTGCGTTTTCGGTTGCTCCGAGACCTCTTGAGGTATCTCCACCGCCTCTATGAACCATTCTTTCATCCAAATCATCAAGTTATGAGCGAGTTCTGCGAGTAAAAGCAAAACTTGCTGTGCGATAAATCTTGCCTTTCGGTATTTTCGTAAAGAGAGTGCCTGATAATCTTGGCAGAAGGAGTTCTCCGGGGCTCCACTGCGTTTGTCATATTCAAGCACAAGGTCTTCAAGAGAAGCCGTTGTGTTGGTTGAGACCCGCACGGTATAACTCCACGTGCCATCTTTTTTCGGTGTTCTCACAGCACCTTGAACCGTCCGTCTGGCATACCGATGCGGTTGTTGAACCCACCCCGCTTCTCTCCCCTTGATACCTTTACGAGTCAGCACAGACACCCATGCCTCCACGGTTGCCACTAACTTCTGGATGCGACGTGAAGCATACATCTTCCCAATAAGCTCATACCCCTGCCATAAAGCATAATTGATATTGGCATCCGTGCCAAATCCGGCATCAAAACGCAACCGAACACGGCGACGTTTCTCAACCGTATCCAGGCTCAAAGCCATCTGAAGTTTGCCAAGCATCGGTTTGAAAACATCACTGCTGCGGGTGTTGCCAGCGTATAACTCCTGAGAAAATATCTCCTGAGTGTCGCCACAGACACACCTCGCTACTTGACGCGTATAAGTGTTCTGTTTGTTGGCGATATAACCTTTCTTTAAACCCTCAGCATGCTTGCCAATCGGTAAAGGTGAGACATCTATATCAACACGGATGCACTCTTGCCCCTCAGAAGACACCTGACGCTTCTGGCCTTGCTTCAGACGCACCTCTGCTAAAGCCGATTCAAGCGAGGCGACTGTCGCTTCCGTCGCAGCATCTAACGTCTGTTGGATCACTGACGCATCCGCACATCTGTCGTAGCCAAACGCTGCCAACAAGCCACGATCCGGGCGAACTTTGCTCTGGATTTCAGACACCGTCTCGGCACCCGATAGCATCCCTAACACCACAAAAACTAACTTGTCTGTCGGACGATACACAACCGTTTTCTGTGGAATGTTCACCAAGTCATGGATGGGTTGAAAGACATCACGAGCACGCAACACCTCTCCGAGAGCACACAACGGTGCCTGAGGGGTTACCATCCATTTTTTTTCATTGTGCTTTTGCCGTTTTCTTGGTATACTTCTTTTTGCCATTGAGACCTCCAAAAAGGTTTGGTTAACTTATCTATATGATAACCTTTTCAACGTCTCAATGGCACATATTTTCTACATTCAAACACCTTTCAAACACAAATGACATTACGCTTTCATTGGACAAAAACAAGGTACTTTGTAGTAAGAATCAATAAACGGCAACTTGCGTTAATTTACACCCTTATTTCAGAGATGATTGCCGAGAGAGCCTCCCTTTTGACGTTTAAAAAACGTTTCTGATCCGAGTCTGTCTCATTTTCAAGCATTTCTTCTATGGTTTTCAACATGTGGCGATAATTCTCTAAATCCGAAATATTACCATTCAACCGATGAATCACGCGTATATCTCCGGGTTCCTCCTCAAGTGAACACCTTTCTTTGCCAGTAGTATCGTAAGTTTTGACAGTCCCACTATCAGTTTCCGGATTGCAGCCAACGACAACCCGTTCGTGATTATCAACCGTCCCATGAATAACCAAGTGCCCCACGCCACCCAGGTGTGAG
Source organism: Candidatus Poribacteria bacterium (assembly GCA_009845545.1). Lineage (GTDB taxonomy): Bacteria > Poribacteria > WGA-4E > WGA-4E > WGA-3G > WGA-3G. Next base: position 1,090 of record VXZK01000106.1, on the reverse strand, counting down.
GGGGCAACACGGAGTGCCACACGATCATCACCATTGGCATCACAGACCGAGATCTGGCCATTTCCGTTCTGATCCGTAACCATTTGCGCAGAAAAATCCGGGAATGCCGGATCTATTTGCCGATTTGAGCGGACTGTAACGCCCCCGCCATCCTCATCAGCAAAGATCACCACGAGTTCTTTACCTGTCTGTTTGTCGAAGACTTTGATGAAACCGTTTTCTGTCTCCTCGGCATCCATTCCAATTAAAATCAGCGATTCGCCTGTATCAGAGACCAAGCGCAGCTCGCGAACTTCTATCGCGTTGAACGATAGTGTTTCTACGTTTTCCACCGCTGCAAGTCTTGTTTCTAATTCCTCAACCCGTTTTTCTAATGCTGCTACTCGATCTGTCATTTCGTCTTGCATGAGATACCTCTCTGAGCACACAGTTTGATAGCGTCGCATTAAGTGCTGAAGGTCTTAGTTTCCTTATTTTCGTCCAAATACATAAGGATTCAGTTCATCAATGAAACGCTATCAATCCCAGTCCCCATCTGCTTTCAAGAGGGATCAAAAGGTCTCAAATCACAACACCCCACCTTTGAAACTCTTATCATAACTGGCAATACCTTCGCCAAATTATCCGGGTCTAATTTGAGGGGATGTGTAGTGAATAGTTTCCCCGATAGAGCCCAGATGTTCAGCGAGTTCGTCAATAACAATGGTTTCAGGTTTTTGCGGAAGTATTTTTAAAGTTTCTTGTAAATACTTCTCTGCTCTGTAGCGTGCTTTGAGGTCTAAGACGCCAAAACTCGGATGTTCGGCTCCGAACCTCTCGCGGAGTTTGGCAGAAACATTAACCCTAAACATTGACAGGTTCGCAGCAGTATTGACCGGTATTTCGTTGACGTTCATAAAGTCGTCTAAGCCCCAAAACTGTTTTGCGTCTCGGAAGTTGAACTCGATTTGAAAACGGAGTGCATAATAATCAATGAGTGTTTCAGCATCCAACTTCAGATCGGAAGAGACCAATAAAACGTGTGATCTCTCTTGTGTCTTTGCGTTAGTTTTTCGCAAACAGACGACATTCAAAGGGTCTGGGAAACGTT